>PBRZ01000079.1 GCA_002726085.1 Acidobacteriota bacterium | reverse complement strand
CGTTCGCCATGCCAGCCTCCTTTGGGCCTTGAGCCCGTGGTTGATTTGGGGACCGCAAGATACCCCGTTTGGAGGCTGGCCCTCTCATCTCATCTGCGACAAACCGCTGGATCCTTGCCCGCCCTCCCGACCGGCCGATTGCCGTCGTCGTCAAATCTGTGTGGGCACCATCACACCGGCTGTGGTGTAAGGTGGTGGTTCAGCTCCGGCTCGTTATCTCGTCGTTTCGTCAGTACGCCCGCATCTGGAGGATATTCCCCATGTCGCCTATCCGACTGGCGCCGACCCGCGCCCTTCTCATCCTGCTGCTGCTGCTCGGTCTGGCGTCTCCCGGACTGGCGACCGCACAGAACCAGCCGCCGGATCCGGATGAAGACCAGGACCAGACGGAGGAGAGTGAGGACGCCGAGGACGAAGACACCGGCCGGCGTTCGCGACGGGACCGCGACCGGGACGGCATCCAGCCCTACGACGAGGTGATTACCGACGAGGCGGAGACCGACGACGGGGTCTTCACGGTGCACCAGCTCGACAACAAGGTGTTCTACGAGATCCCGGAGGCGGAGCTCGGGAGGGAGTTTCTCTGGGTCAGTCAGATCGCCCGGACCACCCAAGGTGTCGGCTATGGCGGACAGGCGCTCGGCAACCGCGTCGTGCGGTGGGAGCGGCGTGGCGAGCAGGTGCTGCTCAAGAGCGTGTCCTACGCGATCGTGGCCGACGACGATCAACCGATCGCGCGCGCGGTCGAGTCGGCGAACACCGAGACGATCGTGAAGGCGTTCGACATCGAGGCGGTGTCGGAGGCGGGTGCGCCGGTCATCGACGTGACGTCGCTCTTCGTCACCGAAGTGCCCGAGTTCAGCGCGCGGTCGCGTCTGCAGGCGCGTGGGTTCGCGCGAGACCGGTCGTTCGTCGAAGAGGTCGTGGCGTTCCCCGAGAACATCGAGGTGAAGGCCACGCACACCTATACCGCGCCGCAGCCGTCGGGCACGCAGAATCGGCCGCGGGTTCAGGCCCGGCGCGGCATGCGACCCGGCAGCGCCACCGTCGTGCTGCACTACAGCATGGTGAAGCTGCCCGAGGAGCCGATGCAGCCCCGGCTCTTCGACGAGCGGGTCGGCTACTTCTCTGTGCGCCAGATCGATTACAGCCGCGACGAGCACCGGTCGCCGAATCGCCGCTACGTCACACGCTGGCGCCTCGACAAGCAGAACCCGGACGCCGCCGTGTCCGACCCGGTGAAGCCGATCACCTACTGGATCGACCCGGCCACGCCGACCAAGTGGGTGCCCTACCTGAAGCAGGGGGTCGAGGCGTGGCAACCGGCATTCGAGGAGGCCGGGTTCAGCAACGCCGTTATCGCGCGGGAAGCGCCCTCGCCCGAGGAGGACCCCGACTGGAGTCCCGAAGACGCCCGCTACTCCGTCATCCGCTGGCTGCCATCGACCACCGAGAACGCCTCCGGACCGCACGTCCACGACCCACGCACCGGCGAGATTCTCGAGACCGACATCCAGTTTCACCACAACGTCATGAACCTGGTGCGCGACTGGTATTTCGTGCAGGTGGGCCCCCTCGACCCACGGGCCGAGACGCTGCCGCTTCCCGACGAGCTGATGGGCGAGCTGCTCGCCTACGTGCTGACCCACGAGGTCGGCCACACCCTCGGCTTCCAGCACAACATGAAGGCCAGCTCGCTCTATCCGCCCGAGCGGCTTCGCGACCCGGAGTGGGTCAAGACGATGAGTCACACGCCGACCCTGATGGACTACTCGCGGTTCAATTACGTGGCGCAACCAGAGGACGGCATCGCGGTCGAGGACCTCATCCCGAAGATCGGTCCCTACGACAAGTGGGCCACCAAGTGGGGGTACGCGCCGATTCCGGGCGCCGCGAGCGCCGACGACGAGAAGGCGACGCTCGACGAGTGGGCGCGCGAACAGGACGGCACGGTGTGGTATCGCTTTTCGACACCCGGGTCGCAAAACGCCGACCCCGGACAGCTGACCGAGGCGGTTGGCGACGCTGACGCCGTGGCATCCACCACGCTCGGTCTGAAGAACCTCGAGCGCGTGGCGGCGATGCTGCTCGATGCCACCGACGCGCCCGGCGATCCCTACGACGAGCTGGACGAGCTCTATGGCCGCCTGGTCGGCCAGTGGGCGACCGAGATGAACCACGTGGCCGCGGTGGTCGGCGGCTTCAACTCGCAGCAGAAGCACTTCGGGCAGGACGGCGTGCGGTTTACCACGATCCCGCGGGACACCCAGGCCGAGGCGGTCGCGTTTCTGAACGACAACGCGTTCACGACACCGATGTTTCTCGTCGACCCGGAGATACTGCGGCGGATCGAACCGGTGGGCGTGCTCGACCGTATCCGCACCAGTCAGACCCGTGTGCTCCGATCGTTGATGAGCGGCGACCGGCTCGAGCGGTTGGTCGAGCAGCAGGCGATCGACGGCGATGCCGCCTACCCACCGACCGACTTCCTCGCCGATCTGCGTCGTGGTCTGTGGCGCGAGCTGGCCGATCCGGAAGTGCGGATAGACGCTTATCGCCGCAACGTGCAGCGGACCTATCTGGACCTGATCGATGACCAGCTCAATGGACGCTCGCCGGCCGACGGAGATGCCCGACCGTTCCTGCGTGGCGAGCTGCGCGCCCTGTCCGGTTCCATTTCCGCAGCGCTGGCACAGGTGTCTGACCGGGCGACCGGTCTGCATCTCGTAGACGTCCGAGATCAGATCGCGCGGTCGCTGGACCCGCCGGCCCGGGCGCCGACGTCCCCCGGTGGTGGGACGAGCCGGGCGTTCGACAATCTGGACCTGGTCGGCGTTCTCGACGACCCGTGGGCCGAAGGCCTGGCCCACGACGGCGAGTCGTGCTGGCCCGACTACGCCATTCGGGTCGACCGCCGGTGAGCCGACCCGGCCTCCGTCTCTGGTCGCCCTCGCTCCGCACCGGGAGCGGGGGCGCCGCGTAATACAATCCCCGTTTCCGACCCCGACAGGTGTCAGCCGGAGGCCCGCCTATGGATTGGCTGTCTAACCCCGAGATCTGGATCGCACTGGTCACCCTGACCATCCTCGAGATCGTGCTGGGCGTCGACAACGTCATCTTCATTTCGATCTTGTCGAGCAAGTTGCCCCACCGCCAACAACGACCAGCGCGCCGTCTCGGTCTGACGCTGGCGATGGTCACGCGCATCGGCCTGCTGCTGTCGATCAGCTGGATCATCCGGCTGACCGAGCCGCTGTTCGCCGTGGCGGGGCACGAGTTCTCCGGTCGGGATCTGACGCTGCTCCTCGGTGGGCTGTTTCTGCTCGGCAAGTCCACCTACGAGATTCACGAGAGCCTGGAGGGCGAGGAAAGCCATGGAGCGACGACGCTCACCGCATCGTTCGTCAGCGTCATTCTGCAGATCCTGATCCTCGACATGGTGTTCTCGCTCGATTCGGTCATTACGGCGGTCGGGATGGTGGACCAGATCGGAGTGATGATAGCGGCGATCGTCGTCGCGGTCGGGGTGATGTTGCTCTCGGCCGAGGCGATCAGCGCCTTCGTGAACGAGCGGCCTACAGTGAAGATTCTTGCGCTGAGCTTCCTGTTGCTCGTCGGCTTCTCCCTGGTGGCCGAGGCGTTCCACCAGGAGATTTCGAAGGGCTATCTCTATTTCGCCATGGCGTTCTCGGTGTTCGTCGAGCTGATCAATCAACGGATTCGACACAAGACACCGGTGCAGCTCAAGAAGGCCTACACGCGGTAGCGCACCTCCCGTGTGAGGGCGCGATGTAGAATCTGTCTACTGGAGAAAGACGGTTTCTGGTTCAGAGCTCATGGCCTGCAGTAAGTGCGGCTTCGAGAACCCCGACGGCATGAAGTTCTGCGGCGGCTGCGGTGCCGCCATGGGTCGGCGCTGCGCCTCGTGTGGCGCCGAGAGCCCGCCGGCGTTCAAGTTCTGCGGGCAGTGCGGCGGCTCCTTCGAGAGCGACCCCGGCATCGCCGTCCGGGAGCCGGCCAGGCCGACAGAAGAGGCCGCCGAGCGCCGCCAGCTCACGGTCATGTTTTGCGATCTGGCCGATTTCACTCTCATCAGCGATGTGCTCGACCCCGAGGAGCTGCGCACCGTGGTGCGCGGCTGCCAGACGGCCGCCGAGGAGGTCATCGAGCGCTTCGGCGGTCATATCGCCCAATATCTCGGCGATGGTCTGCTGGTGTATTTTGGCTACCCGCAGGCCCACGAAGATGATGCGCGGCGCGCGGTGCACGCCGGGCTGCGCATCACGAAGGTGGTCGACGCCCTGAGCGGTCGCTACGACCTGGAGGGGCACCGGCTCACGGTGCGCATCGGTATCCATACCGGTCTCGTGGTCACCGGTGAGATCGGCGGTGCCCAGCGGAAAGAGCACCTGGCGATGGGCAAGACCCCCAACATTGCCGCCCGTTTGGAGGCCCTGGCCGACCCGGGCACCGTCGTCATCAGCGCCGCCACTCATCGGCTGGTGGAGGGGGTCTTCGACTTCGAACCGAGGGGCGCCCACCGTCTCAAAGGGATCGCCGAACCGGTGGAGGTCTACCGCGTCGACGACGAGAACCAGGAGCGCAGCACCTTCGAGGTCATGTCGGCGTCGGCTCAGAAGACCCTGGTTGGCCGTCACGGCGATCTTGACCAGATGATCAATCTGTGGACCCGCGCCAAGCAGGGTCAGGGACAGGTCGTGGTGCTGGCCGGCGAGGCGGGGGTGGGCAAGAGCCATCTATTACAGGTGTTCCTGGATCGGGTGGCGCCGGAACGGCATGTCCGCATCGTCGGACGCTGCCAGGCCTACTACGAGAACAGTTCCCTCAGCCCGATCATCGATCTGCTGCGTCAGGTGTTCCGGCTACAGCGCGACGAGTCACCCGACAAGCACTTTGCCAGGCTTGTGGCAGGCCTCGAGGAGTGCGGGTTGCTGCCAGCCGAGGTGGCGCCGCTCTTTGCCGACTTGCTCGAAGTGCCGCTCGGTGCCGAGTTCTCGGCGCCCGACGTGCCTCCCCAGCGTCANCGGCAGCTCACGCTCGAAGCCGTGGTGCGTCTGGTCGATGCGATGGCCGCCCAGCGGCCGGTGCTCTTCGTCATCGAAGATGTGCACTGGGTGGACCCCTCGACGCTCGAGCTGCTCGGGATGCTGGTCGACCAGGGGCCGACGCTGCCGATGCTCACGCTGCTCACCTGCCGGCCGGCGTTCAGCCAGCCGTGGGGGACACGGGCGCATCTCACGCAGCTCACGCTCGGTCGCATGAGCTCCGAGGAGGTCGCGTCGATCGTCGATGCGGTCACGGCCGGCCGCGGTTTGCCGACCGAGGTGCTCGAGCAGGTCGTGAAGAAAACCGACGGCGTGCCGCTGTTCGTGGAGGAGCTGGTCAAGACCATCCTGGAGCAGGGCGTCGTCACCGAGGAAGACGGCCGCTACGTCCTGGCGGGTCCGCTCACGCCGTTCGCGATTCCCGCCACACTGCGGGACTCCCTCACCGCCCGGCTCGACAAGCTGACGGCGGTGAAGGAGATCGCACAGCTTGGCGCCATTCTCGGGCGCGAGTTCGTCTACGAGCTGCTCCGGGCGGTCTCGCCGTGGGAGGAAGGCTCGCTGCAGTCCGGGCTCGGCCAGCTCGTGAGCGCCGAGCTGCTCTATCAGCGGGGGATGCTGCCGCACTCCACCTACATCTTCAAGCACGCGATGATTCAGGACACGGCGGCCGAGTCGCTGCTCAAGAGCCGGCGCCAGCAGTTTCACCAACGCGCTGCCGAGACCATGGCCGAGCTTTTTCCGGATATTGCCGAGTCGCATCCTGAGCGCCTGGCGCATCACTTTACCGAAGCCGGCATGGGTGGCGACGCGGTGGGGTGGTGGCTCAGGGCGGCGCAGCGAGCCAAGGACCGGTCGGCCAACGCNGAAGCAATTGCCCATGCCGAGCGGGCCGTAGAGACGCTCGCGACACAGGAGGAAACTTCCGAAGCCATCGCTTACGAGCTGGGTGCGCAGATGGTGCTCGGCTCGTGCTACTCCGCGACACGCGGCTACGGCGCGGCCGAGGTGGAACGTGCCTTCGCTCGGGCCATTGCACTGTGTTCGAAGATGGGCGACGCGCCGGAGCGTTTCCCGGTGTTGTGGGGGCAGTGGGCGTTCTACCTCGTGCGCGCCGACTTTACCCGCGCACCCGGCACCGCTTCCGAGCTGATGCATCTGGCCGACGCGGCAGACGACCCGCTGCTCCAGTTGGAGGCTCGCTTCAGCGTGGGGTGCACGCACTACTTCGCGGGCCAGCCGCAGGCGGCACTTGACAACCTCGAGGCGGCGCTTGCCCTTGACGATCTGGAGCGGTCGTCCCCGCTCGAGTTCACGATTCTCAGCACGCAGGACGCCGGCGTGTGTGCGCTGGTCTTCGCGGCGGTTGCCCTCTGGATGTTAGGCCGCCCCGACGAGGCGCTCGTGCGGAGCCGGCAGGCGGTCGCGCTGGCCCGCCGCATTGCCCATCAGTTCAGCCTGGCCTACGCGCTGAACTTCTCGGCGTGGCTGCGATTCATGGTGGCGAACACGGACGAAGCGCGTGAGGTGGCCGGAGAGGCGATCGACGTTTCGAAGAAGAACGGGTTCTTCTGGGTGACCCTCAGCGAGGTGATTGCCGGCTGGGCCGCTGCCAGGAACGGGAACGCGCGGGCAGGTCTGGAACAGGCCGTGCGTGGTCTCGGAACCTATCACAGCTTCGGCTGCCTGTTGTCCCAGACCTTGCAGTGGGCAATCACCGTCGAGCTGCTGGCTGGGGTGGGCGACGTGGACGAAGGGCTGCGGCGTGTCGACGAGGCCCTGACGGCCGTGACCCAAACTCGGGAACGGTTCTGGCTCGCCGAGCTGCACCGCCTGCGCGGCGAGCTCCTGTTGCAGCAGGACGCCGGCGCNGACTTCGTCCAGGCCTCGGAGCGCGAGTTCCGCACGGCGCTGGAGATCGAAGACATCCTCTTTCGTCCGCCGGGACGGCCCAGCTGCAAGCCCGTGGTGCGCTACAAGAGTTTCCGCTATCAGGCGAAGAGCTGGACCACGCCCAGACGGATTGTGGCCAAGGTGGAGCACCACCGCGGTGAGCTGTTCCCCCGCGTCGGTTTCATCGTGACCAACATGGTCCTCCCGAGTCGCTCGGTCGTCCGGTTCTACAACAAACGGGGTACGGCGGAGCCATGGATCAAGGAAGGCAAACAGGCGGCGCACTGGACGCGGTTGTCGTGCCATCGGTTCCGGGCGAACGAAGTGCGTCTGCAACTCCGCGTCCTGGCCCACAACCTGGGCAGCTTGTGGCGCAGACTGGTCCTGCCGCCGCCGATCAAGCGCTGGTCGCTCACCAGTCTCCAGCAGCGGCTGGTGAAAACTGGAGGCCGGCTGGTGAAGCATGCGCGGTACTACTGGCTCTTGCTGGCGGACGGACATCTGACCCGGCGGCTGTTCGGCGACATGCTGCGGCGGATCTGGGCGCTGCCAGTGCCGGCCCGCTGACGCGCGGGCTGAGTGCAACGCAGCCCGCCTGGCGGAGCAACGGCACAAGTGTGAAGCGGTGTCTGAGAAATGCCTCAAAGCAGCGGCTCCAGTTGGTCGCACGTGAGTGCGAGCTGAGGTGACGACTTCTGGAGCCGGAAAATTGTNCGACGAACAAAATTTCGTGCGCGCGGCGGCTCTCGGGTGTATAAAAGCACCATCCGGAGCAGGCAAATCGGAAATCCCGGATCAACTGGAACACCGCCACTCGACCTACCAACCGTGAGACCAGACGTGTGCTTTGACCCGACAACGATCCTGCACTGTCTCGACCATGGACACCGGCAGACGACCGCACGGAACCGGCGAGGGCGACAGCCGTTCAGGCGGGGACGGTTCGTGTTGGCCTTGCTGCTGTTCACGCTAGGAGTACATCAAAGCAGGGTTGTCCGGGCTCAGGAAGAGCGCCAGCTCTTCGTCCGGGTATACGACGCGGCGGGGGATCTCATCACCGACCTGACCGCTCAGGACTTCGTGATCCAGCATGGTGGCGTCGAATGTAAGGTGGTTCGGGTCGAGCTCATCAACGAGCCGTTGCGGCTGACGCTCCTCGTCGATGACGCTGACGGGGCTGATCCGTATTTTCGATTCCTGCGCAATGGGCTGCCCACGTTTGTGAACGCACTGCCTGAGACGAGCCAGGTGGCGCTTGTCCTGCTGTCTGGCAGACCACGAGTCGTGGTGGACCACTCGGAGGGCCTGGCGAAGGTACAAGAACGCCTAGGCGGGCTGTTTACGGTGCCTGGTTCCTCAGCGGGGTTCTTCGACGGCCTGAGAGAAGCGGTGGAACGGTTCCTGGAAGATGACGCCAGGTGGCCGGTCGTGGCGCTTGTCACGACGGACGGCGCATCGAACCGTGGTACCTTCACGCCCGGGAAGTACGACGCCTTTCTGGACCACCTTAACGACAGTGCGGTCACGGTGCACGCCTTGAGCCTGCATGCGGTCGGAGGTGACTTTTTTCAGCAGGGCATTGCGAGGGATGTGACGCAGATGGCTCGCGGATGGTACGACACGCTGAACTCTCCGAGTCCGGCCGTGTCCGCCAAACTCACCGAGATGGCTACAGAGATTTCTTTACGGCACGCCGCGTCGAATCAGTACCTGGTCGTGTACGAACTGCCGCCAGATGCTGAGCCGAGTGACGGGGCTTCGGCGGGCGTGCNCCGCGAACAGGTGACGATGCATGTCTCGCTGGATGGTCGCCCTGGACCGACCCCACCGACTGGGCTCACCTTTGCTGTTGCAATGAACGAGATAGAAGCGGGCATCAGGACCAGGCAAGCCCAGGTCAAGACGCTCGAGGCGGAAATAGNGGCCCTCCAACGAGACGCCANCATCCTGGAGGAGTCCTCCCGACTCGGACAGCCGATTCCGCAGCAGGCCGGNGGAGCTGNCGGCGCCGCGGTCGGCTCCGCGATCGGCGGGGGCGGCCGAGAGGGGTTCTGGAACGCTGGTGAACTCGCCTTCGCCAGTGGGAACCTAGACGAGGCGGTGACGTTCTACGAGCAGGCGCACCAGGAGGACCCCAACTGGGGGAAGCCGCTGTTCAAGCTTGCGCTCGTTGCGCTGAACAAGGGCGACACCGAGACCGCCGTGGGGTTTTTCGAGCAGGTTGTCGCGGTCGACCCCAGTTCTGCGGAGGGCACACAGGCGAGTGAGTTTATCGCACAGCTGAGGAACTGAGTTTAGAGGCCTCCCGTCCACCAAGTCGAGCTCTCGAACCCGCCTCGACAGGCGGATTGACTCCCCCGTCACGGGCGAATTGTCGCCCGACTGACCACGTCGGGTCGAGAATGCCCCCGCCCCCTGAGGGCCGAGGTCAAGGCCAGATTCGTAGTTAGAGGCAGGCGGCGGAACAGCCGGGCGAGCAGTGCCAGCGAGACGAGAAACAGGAGCGACCCCAGAAAGAACGGGGCCCCGGGCAAGATGATCGGCGCCGTCTCCGAAGTGAAGTAGCTGAACAGGCCAGAGGTGAAGACGAGCGGCGAGACAATGGCGGTCATGCTGGTCAGCGACGTGAACGCGCCCTGAATCTTCCCCTGGTCGGAGCTGTGCACGGTGCCGGCCACCAGCCCCTGTATCGCCGGCAGCGCCACACCTGCCAGGGCGCCAAAGACGATAATCGGCGGCACCATCCACCCTTGACTGGCAAGTCCGTAGGCGAGAAACGCCAGCATCGAGGCCGTAAGGCCCAGCGTAATCGTGCGGCGCTCGCCCATGCGCGCCACGATCGGCTTTATCAGAAACCCCTGCACCAGCACCGCCATCAGCCCGACCAGCGCCAGCGTCAGTCCGTTGGTCTGCATGTTCCACCCGTAGCGAAACGTGGTGTGCAGCACCCAGACGTTCTCGAGCCCGCGCTGCGCCATCGAGGCGAAGAGAAACGCGACGGCGAGACCGGCGACGAGCGGATAGGCCTGCAGCTGCCGCAGACTGCCGAGCGGGTTCATCTTCCGCCACGAGACGGTGCTGCGATGTTCGGGCGCAAGCGACTCGGGCAGCACGAAGAACCCGTAGAGCCAGTTGACCAGCGCCAGGCCGGCCGAGACGAAGAACGGCAGTCGCAGACTGATGCCGCCCAGCAAGCCGCCCAGCGCCGGGCCGAAGATGAACCCCAGCCCGAAGGCGGCGCCGACGAAGCCGTAGTTTCTGGCCCGGGTCTCCGGGGTCGACACGTCGGCGATATAGGCATTGGCGGTGGTAATGCTGGCGCCCATCACCCCGGCGACGAGGCGGCCCAGAAACAACCAGCCGATGCTCGGCGCCCAGGCCTGAATGAGGTAGTCGGTGCCCAGGCCAAACAATGACGCCAGAATGATCGGCCGACGGCCATACCGGTCCGACAGCGCGCCGACGGCCGGCGCGCACAGAAACTGCATCGTTGCGTAGACGGCGATGATGACGCCGTAGTAGCGCCCGGCCTGCGCGACGTTGCCGCCCAGGAACTCTCGGATGAGCTCGGGCAAGATCGGAATGATGATGCCGATGCCGAGAATGTCGATGAACAACGTCACGAAGATGAAGACCATCCCCGCCTGACGTCTGCCCGCTCCCAGTGCCATGCCGCTCTGTGTGTGTGGTGGTCGCTCGAAATCGTTTTCCGGAAACCCGTCAGTATCTCACGGGTGTCGCGGCCGTCAGGCCGTGGCGGCGGTGGTGGGGTCTGTGTCGTCGGCCTCGCCCGCCTCGTGTGCATCGTGGTGCGGGGCCTCGGGTGGGAGCATCGCAATCGAGATGTTGGTCCAGCCGTAGAGGGCGGCCACCAGCGGATTGATGAGGTTGAAGAAGCAGAACGGCGCGTAGGTGAAGGTGGCGACCCCGAGGGTGCCCGCCATGTAGGCGCCGCAGGTGTTCCAGGGCACCAGCACCGACGTAATGGTGCCGGCGTCTTCCAGCGTGCGCGACAGGTTCTTCGGGTCGAGCCGCCGCCGCTCGTACTCGCCACGGAACATGCGTCCCGGCAGCACGATCGAGATGTACTGGTCGGAGGCGAGCACGTTGGTGCCAAACGCGGTGAGCAGCGTCGCGCTGATGAGGCCACCGGTGCTGCGCACCGCGCCCAGGATGCGCGCGGCCAGCGCCTCGAGCAACCCGGTGGTTTCCATGACCGCGCCAAACATCATGGCCGCCATGATCAGCCACACCGTCAGCAGCATGCTCGCCATGCCGCCGCGGCTCAGCAGCTCGTCGAGCGCCGCGTTGCCCGAGGCGAGCACGTAGCCGTCGAAGAGCGCGATCCAGCAGCCCTTGACCAGCGCCAGCGGGCGCGCGAGCGTCGCGTCGCCGGCCAGCCCCACCACCGCCTCGGGCTGAAAGAGCACCGCGAAGAGCCCGCCAGCCAGCGCGCCGATGAGCAGCGCCGGGAACGCCGGCATGCGGCGCACCACGAGCACCAGCACCAGCGCGACCGGCAGCAGCAGGTGCGGCCCGATGACGAACGCGCCCTCGAGCGCGTCGAGCATGCCCCGCAGCTCGTCGGTCGAGGCGGGCGCCGGCGCGACGAACCCGGCCACGGCAAACAGCACCAGCGCCAGCGTCATGCTGGGCGCCGTCGTCCAGACCATGTGGCGGATGTGGGTAAACAGGTCGGTGCCGGCCACGGCCGGCGCCAGGTTCGTCGTGTCCGACAGCACCGACATCTTGTCGCCGAAGTAGGCGCCCGAGATGATGGCTCCGGCCGCCAGCCCGAGGTGCAGCCCCTGCGCGGTGGCGATGCCGATAAGGGCGATGCCGATGGTGCCGGCGGTGGTCCACGAGCTGCCGGTCGCCAGCGACACCAGCGCGCAGATTGCGCAGGCGGCCGCATAGAAGACCGACGGCGAGAGGATCGACAGCCCGTAGTAGATCATCGTGGGCACGACGCCCGCCAGAATCCAGGTGCCGATGAGCGAGCCCACCACCAGCAGAATGAGCAGGGCGCCCATCGAGACCGCGATGCCCTGGCCGATGCCCCGTTCGATCGCGCGCCACGAGTGCCCGTTCGCCAGCCCGACCACCGCCGCCCCGGCTCCTGCGAGAATGAGCGCAATCTGGTTTGGTCCGCTCGACGACGCGTCGCCAAACAGATAGACCGAGGCCGCCAGCAGCCCCACCAGCAGCACCACCGGGACGAGCGCCTGTGCGAAGCTGGCGGGCCGAGGGGACGGGGCGGAGGAATCGGGCATCGTGCGCTCGGTCGACGACGCGAGAGATCAGGCCTGCCGGGCCGTCTCCGGCGCCCGGTTGTCCGCGCGGTCGAGGAGCAGGCGCACACGCTGCAGCAGATCTTTGGGACCGAAGGGCTTCTCGAGCACCTCGTGCGTCGCGTCGAACGCGCCAACGAGGCTCGGGTCGCCCGGATACGCCGTAATGTAGAGCACCATCAGGTCTGGGCGGCTGGCGGTCAGCTCGCGTCCGCCGCGGGCCGGCATTACCACGTCGGTCAGCAGCAGGTCGATCGGCCCGTCGTGGCGACTCGCCGCCTCGAACGCCTCTTCGGCGTTCCGCGCCTGGACCACCGTGTAGCCGGCGCTTCCGAGCGCCGCCACCGTCATCTCCCGCACCGCGAGGTTGTCCTCGACGAACAGTATCGTCTCGGTACCGCCGGCCGGTGCCGACGTCCTGGCCACAGGGGGGGGCGCGGGCGCCGCGGTTTCTGTCGACGGCAAAAAGCACGCGAACGTCGAGCCATGCCCGACCCGGCTTGTCACCTCGATGAACCCGTCGCTCTGGCTGATGATGCCGTAGGCCGAGGCCAGACCCATCCCGGTGCCTTTGCCCTGGTCCTTCGTGGTGAAGAACGGCTCGAAGAGATGCGCCTTCGTGTCGTCGTCGATGCCGTCCCCGGTGTCGGTCACCGACACCATCGTGTAGGGACCTGGCAAGAGCGGCGGGTGGTCGTCGACCTGCGCCGCATCCAGCGTCACGTTGGCCGTCCGAATCGTCAGCCGGCCGCCGGTGGGCATCGCGTCGCGCGAGTTCAGCGTCAGGTTCATGATGACCTGCTCGATCTGCACCTCGTCGGCGGTCACCGGCCGCAACCCTTCGGCCAGCTCGGTGTCGAGCTCCACGTCCTCGCGCACCGAGTGCAGCAGCAGCGGCTCGAGGTCGGTCACCACCTCGTTGAGATCGAGCACCTGCGGCCGTCGTGGCTGCTTGCGCCCGAAGGCCAGCAGTTGCTCGGTCAGGTCGGCCGCGCGACGCCCGCCGCGCATGATCTGCTCCACGTCGTCGGCCCGCGGGTCCTCCTCGTCCACGAACGACTGCTGCAGCATCTCGGCGAACCCGAGAATGGCGGTCAACTGGTTGTTGAAGTCGTGCGCCACCCCGCCGGCGAGCCGGCCAATCGCCTCGACCTTCTCGGCGTCCCGCAGCCGCTCGGCCAGCCGCACGCGCTCGGTAATGTCGACGGCGACGCCCATTACGCCGACAATCGCGTTCTTGGCGTCGCGCAGCGGCGAGTACCACGAATCGAACATTCGGTCGCCCACCGGCACTTCCTTCTGAAACGTCTCGCCCTCCAACGCCCGCTCCATGTCCATCGACACCGGGATGCCGCTCTTGTCGGTGTACACCTCGGCGAGCTTCCGCCCGACCACGTCCTTCGACTCCATCCCGAGCGTCTCGAGCCCCTGTCCCTCGCACAGCTTGACCACACCATCGCGGTCGGAGGCCCAGAGAATGATTGGCGCGTTCGACACCACCGCGCGCAAGCGCTCTTCGCTCGCGCGCAATGCGTCTTCGGCGCGCTTGCGATCGGTAATGTTTCCGGCCACCGCCTGAATGTTGGCGATTCTCCCGTCTTCGATGATGAGCTGCACGTGCTGGCCCAGCCAGATCTCTTCGCCGTCGGACGCCAGCACCGGATATTCGTAGTAAGTCGACGGTATCTTCTCGGTAATCTGGCGCATGTAGTGGTTTGCCGCGGCCCGGCGGTAGCCGGGGCGCACCAGATCGAGAAAATTCATCCCAATAATTTCCTCGAGCGGGCGCTTCACCAACTTGGCGCCCACCGGGTTGCCCCAGGTGAACCGGCCAGCCATGTCGATGTTGAAGATGATGTCGTTGGCCTGCTCGAACACTTGTTGCAGGCGCTTGTTGGTGGTCTGGGCCTCGAGGCCGGCTTTCTTCTCGTTGGTAATCTCGACGACAACGCCCACGATAGCGACGCCGCCACTGACGCCCGCCGGGTCCGCTTCTTCCTGCGGTCCGCGCGCCAGGCACACCCGCACCCAGCGCTCGGTATCGCCCGAGTTGCCCGGCGCCGCCAGTCTCAGGTCGAGCCGCGCCGGGGCGGCGTCTTTGACGGTGCTCAGCGTGTCGAGTGCCAAGGCCAGCTCGGCATGGTCGGTCGCCTCGATCAGCGACTCGAACGACCGGCCATCGAGCGCGTCGGCGTCGAGCCCGAGCAGTTGCTGCAGTGCCGGGTTGGTTTGCAGCAGCGTCCCGGTGCTGCTGACCACCGCCATCCCGACGTCGGTGTGGTCGAAGACCGCGCGCGCCGCGTCGAGCGCCGACATCGCCCCACGCGCGTCGTCCATCCTGTCCGGGTTGTCCGGGTTGGGCGCCATAAACGCGGTCGATGTTACACGCGAAATGGCCGCGAGGGTAGTGGGCGTTGCTTCTGTGGCGCAGGCCTTCAGGCCTTCCATGAGAGGACCAGCCGGTGTCAAGCCCGTGTGGTCGATCAGGGACCC
>PBRZ01000078.1 GCA_002726085.1 Acidobacteriota bacterium | reverse complement strand
AGATGCGCTCAAAGTGGCGCTCGCCTCGTCTATCCCCAGACCGGCGAGATCTGGGACGTCGACTTCGCGGAAACGTAATGCGACCTGGAGACCGGCTACGGCGAAGAGCACGAACGTGGCGCCGGCAGCGGCGATGACGAGACCGACCACAGCCACCCGGACTGACCAGCGTCGCCACAGCGCCCGGTCCGTGGACGCTCTGGGCGGATCGGGCTTGGACAGGCGTCGAGCGGCGGTGCCTGTCGTAATTCTGCGCGCGGGTCGTGACCCTCGCGTGGGCTCGGGTGGCTTTGGGGACATTCCAGCCTTAGAAAATACTACAAGTCAGCAGGCGCGTCACAACCGGGAGTGGAGCTCCGCCTGAGGATCGCGGCGAAGAAGGCCTCGAGGCCATGCAGATCCGGCATGGTCGAGAGCCGTCCGTGCTCGTCGACAGTGTCTCGCAGCCCCTGCGGCAGCGACGGCATCAGCTGGTCCGGGTGGACCGGCCCGAAGTCGGGGTGGTCGGACAGAAACGCGTTTACCACATCCTCGTTCTCCTCCGGCTCGCTCGAGCAGGTGGCGTAGACCAGTCTCCCTCCAGGTCGGACGGTGCGCGAGGCGTGCGCGATCATCGTACGCTGGACCCGGGCGAACCTGGCCAAGTCCGCCTTGTGGCGCCGCCAGCGGATCTCCGGGTCGCGGCGCACGATGCCGAGGCCGGAACAGGGCGCNTCGACCAGCACGCAGTCGAAGATCGGACCAAACGGCGCCGGGTGACGCAGGTCCAGGCGCACGATGTGGACCCCGGCCGCCCCGTACTGTTCGAGCGTCCGGCGAAGCAGCGCCACGCGCGCCGGCCGAAGATCGCTCGCAACCAGTTTCCCAGTCTGGCCCACGGTTGCGGCGATTGCGATCGTTTTTCCCCCGGGTGCCGCACAGCTGTCGAGTACGCGTTCTCCGGGGCGAGCCGCCGTCATCTCCGCCACCAGTTGACTGCCTTCATCCTGGACAAGGAAAAGACCGCGGTCGGCTAACGGCGTCCGAAGCGGATTCCCGGCTTCGACGGTCAGTCCATCGCCGGCGAACCTCGTCGGCACGGTCCGCACGCCATGCTCGGCCAGCTGTCGCGCAAGCGACGAGGGCGTGGTGCGGAGCCGATTGGCACGCAGCGTTAACCGAGGGGGGGTGTTATTGAAGCGCACCCACTCGACGGTGCGGCGGAAACCAAGTCGGGTCAGCCAGCGCTCGACCAACCAGCCAGGGTGGGAGCAGGTGACACTGAGGTAGGCGAGTTGGGCTTCCAGTGGAGCNGAGGGACTGGGTTCGGGCGGCAGTGGTGGAGCCTGCGCCGTTGTGGCGATGCCCCGGAGCACCGCATTGACCAGGCCAGAGGCGCTCGTCTTACCGACCCGCCGCACCAGCGTCACCGACTCGTTGACCGCGGCGGCGGGAGGGACACGTTCGAGGTACAACAACTGATAGGCCCCAAGGCGAAGTACGGTCAGAACTTCTTTGTCGAGCCGTCGCGTCGGTCGCGCGGCGGCCTGCGCGATGACATGGTCGAGCGCCCCCAGCCAGCGGAGCGTACCGGTCGCGATTTCGGTGACCAGCGCGCGGTCACGATCATCGGTGAGTGTGTCTCGGACCCGAGCGAGCGCCTGCGGCAGGTCGTCGCCGTCGGACACCGCCTGTAGCACGCGGTAGGCCGCAAGTCGTGCCGGCGTCATGCCGTGGCTGATGACGACTGCAGAGAGGCGGGGAGGTCGATCGGGTGCCCGGCCAGAAATGCCCTCGTCGAAAGGCGCCGCCGTCCCTCGGGCTGGATGACGTGGATAGCCAGAACGGTGCCGTCGCCACATCCGACGCGGAGGCGATCGCCGCGAGCCTCGATGATCTCACCAGAAGCGTGCGTTGCATCAGGACCACTCGGGTGGGCGACCTCGGTGCGGAGAATCAGATACCGGGCGCCGGCGAGGAAGCTGAACGCGTGCGGCCATGGATGCAAGCCTCGGACGAGGTTGTGGATGGCCTGCGCTGGTCGGGTCCAGTCGATGCGACCGTCGTCTCTGGTCAGGCGCGGGGCGAACGTCGCCAGCGCATGGTCCTGCGGCTGCTCCTCCGCCTGTCCGGAAGCGATCTGACGAACGGTCGACACCAACAGGGTGGCACCCAACTCGGCCAGCGCGCGCTCGACGACGTCGCTCGTCTCGTCGTCCGCAATGGCACGGACGGTGCGAGCAAGCATTGGACCGGCGTCCATTTCCCGAACCAGCCGAATCATCGTAATCCCGGTTTCGCGCTCTCCGGCAATGATGGCGCGATGGATGGGAGCCGCACCTCGATAGCGGGGCAGCAGCGATGCGTGTACATTGATCGTTCCGTGACGGGGCGTGTGGAGGATCGCATCTGGCAGAAGCTTGCCGTAGGCAGCCACCACTCCGAGGTCGACGCTGCAAGAGGCTAGCGCCGCAGCGAACACTGGGTCGCCTGCTCGTGTTGGCTGTAACAACGGGATGTCGTGCGCCAGGGCGGCGGTCTTGACGGGGGATGGCTGCAGCCGTTGTCCACGTCCCCGTCGGCGATCTGGTTGCGTAACCGCCGTCACGACCTGTTCGCCGGCTGCGATGAGCCGTTCCAGGGAGGGAACAGCGAATGCCGGCGTACCGAAAAAGGCGATTCTCACCACTTCCCCGTGCGTTGCAACTTGTGCACTCGGCGGACGATCTGGTCGCGTCTGATGCCCTGCAGACGGTTGACGAACAGGCTGCCGTCGAGATGGTCGAGTTCGTGCTGAAAGACGCGCGCCTCGAGACCCTCGCCCTCCAACTGGATTGGTGTCCCGTCGCGGCCCAGACCCTTGAGCACCACACGCGACGGTCTTGCGACCCGCGCGGTGAACCCGGGGAGGCTGAGACAGCCCTCTTCCTCACTCTGGGTGCCCTCCTGCTCGACGATCTCCGGGTTGGCCAGGACGCACACGTCGCTCGTCGATCGTCCCGATGAGGGGTCTGCCACGAAGAGCCGGAGTGCGATGCCAACCTGCGGCGCGGCGAGACCGACACCGGGGGCCGCATACATCGTCTCGATCATGTCGTCGATGAGCGTTTGCAGCTCCGTGCCGAAGTCGTCGACCGGTTTCGCGGTGCTATGGAGCGCGTCGGCGCCGTATCGAAGAATCGGGCGGATCATCAGGCGTGCACGAACGGCTGGGTGAGAAGGCGCGATACCCGGGCGGCATTGTAAACGAATTTCCCGAGGGTGTTTGCGCGGAGTGTCGAAGAGATCTCGCGTGCAGGAAGACGGGGGACAGTCGGGCCGGGAAGCCCAAGAGTTCGTTTCAAGCTGCCGGCCTGAGATCTCGGAGCGCCTGCAAGAGCTCGTCGGGGAGGAACGGTTTCTCGAGGAAGCTGGCTAGTCCTTGATCGACCAGTCGTTGAGCAGCGGTGTGCTGGGAATAGCCGCTCATCAACACCACCTTGGCGGTGGAGTCGATCGAATGAAGTTCGGCGAATACCGCTTCGCCGCCGAGCCCTGGCATCGTCATGTCAAGCAGCACGGCGGTAATCTCCACTGAGCACCGGCGAAAGAGGTCGATCGCGTGCCGGCCGTCCGTGGCGGTCAGAACCGAGAATCCTTGGCCGGTCAGGGTGTCCCGCGCTACAGCGCGGACCCACTCGTCGTCGTCGACGACAAGAATCGTGACTTCGACCGATGTCACCACGACGCCAGGCTGTGGGACGGGAGGAAGCACCGCCTCCATCTTGTCCTCGGGGCGGGCATTCACCAGGAAATCCGTGACGTGCTTCGCCTCTTCATGGGTCATGTGACTGCCTCTTTCGTTGCCGAGATCGCGCCNCTCGACCCAACCCAAGCGAGAGACGGCTAATGCCAGCCGTCCCGACTCGATGCCCGGAAAGAATGGCATCGGGTAGAGAGTCGTATGGCAAGGACCGGGCCAGACATACGGTGACCTGTTTGGTGTCACAGAGTTCCTTATTGGGATAAACCGTCTTGTATGATCGCTATCTATTGGTTTGTTGAGCCCGATTGGAGCTTGAGACCGCAGTTGACCGTGTTCCAAGTTGGCACAGTGAATGGCAAGAATGTGACGAGATACCATCCGCACAGTTGACAGGAGTTGCAATCTAGGTGACAAAGGGCATTGCGACGGTTTGATTGCGGCCGGTCGTCTCGTGAGAAAGCGCGACACCAGACCGGCATTGCCACTCGTCGAGCCCACGACGAGGTCCTCGTCGACGATCCCGGCTTACCGCCACCTCTCAGCGTGGTCGGCACGCTCGACGTGCTCCCTGGTCTGCACATCTGGCCTTGACGTGAGCCGCCCATGCGAGCATTCTCGGCACGAAAAGCTCGGTCGGGCTTGGCAACTCATGAGTGGGGGGCAGTCGAGGCGGGCGAGACCGGAGGGGCGACCCGGTCGGACAGCGGTGTTCTCGGCGCGGGTAACGGTGTGACGAGTGGATTCCAGCTTCCGCTGTCGGGCGTACGCGTCCTCGATCTGACCACGTTCGTGTTTGGTCCTTACGCGACCCAGATCCTTGGCGACTTTGGCGCTGACGTGATCAAGGTCGAGCCCCCTGACGGGGACTTGACTCGGGTCATCGGACCGTCCCGCAACCCTGGCATGTCGGCGATCTATCTGGGATGTAACCGCAATAAGCGCAGCATCGTGCTCGACCTCAAGCGCGAGGACGCTCGAGCGGCGCTCTGGCGTCTGATTGACGGGGCCGAGATGTTCGTTCACAACATCAGACCACAGAAGATTGCGGGTCTGGGGTTCACCCCGGCCGCCGTGCTGGAACGGAATCCCCGCATCGTCTACGGCGGGCTTCACGGGTACCGGGAGGAGGGTCCGTATGGAGGACGTCCAGCGTACGATGATGTCATTCAAGGCCAGTCGGGTATTGCTGCCCTCTTCACCGAACGCGACGGCGCGCCGCAATTGGTCCCCTCCGCGATCGCCGACAAGAACGCGGCGCTGATCGCATCGAGCGGTCTGGCGGCCGCCTACGTGCAGCGCCTGCGAACCGGCATGGGGCTCTATGTGGAGTGCTCGATGTTCGAGGGGCTGGTCAGCTATAACCTGGTCGAAAACCAGTACGGGGCAATTTTCTCACCCAGCGAAGGTGAGGCCGGCTATCCCCGGACGTTGTCTCCGCACCGCCGCCCGCACCAGACACTGGACGGGTATCTCTGCATGCTCGCCTTCACCGATTCGCAATGGCGTGCTTTCTGGAAGCTTGCCGGAAGCCCCGAGGCAGCCGATGATCCGCGTTTTGCCACGATGGCCGAGCGTAGTCGCAACATCAGTGCACTCTACGAGGTAGCGAGCAAGATAATCGCCACGCGCAGCACAACGGAGTGGTTGGAACTCTTCGAGAAAGCCGATGTCCCGGCGGGTCCCATCAATAGCCTGGCGGATGTACGAAACGATCCGCATCTGAACGCGCTCGAGTTTTTTCGGCCTTTTGAGCATCCCACCGAGGGCCCGATGGAAATCCCGGACACGCCGTACCGTTTCGATGGTCAATCGCTCCCCGTGCGCCGTGGCCAGCCGTGCCTTGGAGAACACGGCCGCGAGGTGCTGGCCGAGATCGGCATGAGCGAAGAGGACATCGATGCTGCGCTCGGTGACACGTAAGAGAGCCAACCGCATGGGTGATGCAGTGCGAAGGCGACTGGTCGGCCAGGCACTCGCTGCTTTGCCGGAGGGGCGGCACTTCGGCAGGATCGTGTGCGTGCTCTCGGATAGGCAGGTGGCTCTTCGCTTGGCGAAGCGCGAACCTGGTGAGATCGTGCTCTGTCGACCGTCCCACGATCCGGATGACGCCAGCGATGGAGACGGGTTGATCAACCCCAGAGGGTCGAGAGCGGAAAAGCCCTATTTCAACGCGATCGACTCCACGTCGATCCAGTAGTCGCCGGACCAGGACCTCTATACACGGGATCTTTGTGTTCGCCCTCTCGCGGCAGGCCGGTTCTAGCTTGCGACGAAGGCCATCCAGTAGAACAGCCAGCCGGTCAACCCTGTGGCGTACAGGGAGCGGGCGGCCACGCGCGCGAGCCGGACATGGTGACGGCTGTAGGTCCCCGGCGTCGGTGGTGCCGCAAAGTTCTGCAAGGCGTACACGATGGTCCAGATCCAGAGCAGACAGCAGGCAATGGCGGCGACCCGGTGAATCGTGAGCACCGGCGTCAGGAGGCCGCGCTGGTGAAAGGGCGACTGTAAGGCTCGATCCCACCACGAGGTGTCCAGCACCAAGTTGAGCTCCAACATGCCGAGCACGACGACGAACGACGCGGCGAGGCGCAACTGCATGGTCCTGTGGCGGGCGTACCCACACTTGTATCGTACGACGTAGAGACTCCACGTCAGCAGCGCGAGCAGCCCGACCGTCCCGAGCACGAGGCCATCGAGCATCCACGTCGCGTCGCGACTGGTCGGTAGGAATCCCAGGAGCACCATCTCTTTGTGACCGGCGAGGCGGTGCGTTCACGCCCCGGTCGACCCGATCCCGCTGTGCGGTAAGTTCTTGGGCCGCATCGTCTCATAGTCGAGCTCAGAACAGAGCCATATCTCCACCATGCTCGTGCGCCCGCCCGATGAGATGCCGTAGCGGCGGCTCATCGTCGACGAGCCGGAACCGGACTCTGTGCTCACGTGTGGCTCATACGTGTCGATTCAGTCACTAAGGGGATTCTGGCGGGTTGCGGCATTTCAGATGGAGGCCGCTACGGCTGGCCGGAGGAAGAAGGCGTGTCAGTGAAGGTGCTCATCGCGGACGATGATCCGACCATCCGGACTATGCTCGCGCGGTTGTTGTGCGACCTCGATTGCGCCGTTACCGAAGTTGAGAACGGCGTGGAGGCACTCGGGCAGCTGAACAAGTTCCGGTACTCGATGCTGTTACTCGACGTGCACATGCCGGTCATGGGGGGGCTCGAAACGCTGGAGGTGGTCCGGAGGTCCGGGCCGCACAGGTCCCTTCCGGTGGTCATGATTTCGGCCGACCGCGATGAGGCTGTGGTCAAGCGCGCGGTCGCGCTGGGGATTACCGACTACCTGGTGAAACCGTTCACAGCGGAGGGGACCGGTCAGAGGCTCGAGCACGTGCTGGGTGCCCTTACGGATGAGCGCCCCGCCGACCTCGAACTGAGACACTGACATCGCTTCCCCTGGATGAGCGAGTACCGCGTGGCCGAATGAGGAACATCCGATGACAGTAGTCAAAGCGTTAATGAGTTGGAACTTGATCACGCTGAGGCAAAGCTACCCGCTCTCGTTGGCTGCGGACATGATGAAGGCGTCCCGTGTCCGTCATCTGCCAATCCTAGACGCGGACAGCCGGCTTGTCGGAATTCTCAGTCAGCGGGATCTCTTCCACAGCGCCCTCGTGCGCGCGCTCGGGGTCGGCACCTTGGCCAAGGACAAGATACTTCAGACGACCAGGATCCAAGACGTGATGGCCACTGAGGTCCTCACCACCACACCCGATGCCTCGGTCGCCGAAGCAGCAGCCCTGATGATGGCCAACAAGGTTGGGTGTCTGCCGGTGCTGGAAGGCAACGACCTTGTGGGGATTTTGACCGAAAGCGACTTTGTGGCTGCGGCGGCCGGAGATAAGGGCTACATCCTGGCGGATGCCGACCCCGAACTTGATCGGCTTGACTCACAGTCGGAGCAAGAGGCAAGCGGGGCTCACTTCACCGGCGTTCGATCGGCTTGAGCGGATAGCCCGTCTCGTCGAGCAGCCACGCCCGCAACTGGCACCGGAGCGCGAACCGTTTGACCGCACCAAAGCAGGATGGTGTGTCGCTCCATTAGGAGTGTCCGGCTCCGCCGTCTGGAGATAGCCCACTGGCAGCCGCTCGGCCGCCGGGCGCCGAGTGATGGAGCCTGACGACTGCTTACCTTAGGTGCTCCAGAGGTGCTCCAAGTTTGGGTCCCCGCAAGACCAATCCGCCGGGCCGCTGTCTCGATGGGCGGCATTCCTCGATGATAGGGGACACGGACAGTGGCGACACACCGACCGTGACGGTGGTGCTCAATTGGTGCGAGGAACTCAGGCGCCTCGTCCCCGTCTCGTGAGAAAGCGCGACACCGGACCGACATAGCGCAGGACATTTCTGCAACGCTGCACCAGCGGATGCCTCGCCGAACCCCGTGAAAAGCCGGGTCCCGCACCGGGGAGCGACCGGCCGGTTTCTTGCACCAGGCTGAGTCCCCGGATGGCGCCGGCGCGGAGTGAGGCGATGGACGAGGATCTCGGACTGTTGGGTCGGAGCCACACGATGCAGGCGCTGCGGAGCGCCGTGCGCCGCGTGGCGGAGTGCCCTTACCCCGTCCTGATCACGGGGGAGAGTGGCAGCGGAAAGGAATTGGTGGCTCGCGCGATTCACCGGCTCAGCCGACGGCTCGACCGCCGCTTCGGCGCCGTCAACTGCGCGGCCTTGACCGATGAGCTCGTCGAAGCGGAGCTGTTCGGCTATGCGCGGGGTGCCTTCACTGGTGCGGTGACCGAACGCGCGGGGCTGTTCGAAGCGTCGGAACGGGGCACGCTCTTTCTCGATGAGGTCGGTGAGCTGTCGACGCGGGCGCAAGCGAAGTTGCTTCGGGCGCTGCAGGACGGGGAGATCCGGCGTGTCGGTGAGAATCTGTCCCGCCGGGTCGACGTGCGAGTGGTGGCGGCCACCAACCGACTGCTCGAGGCCGATGCGTCTGCCGGTCGATTTCGCGAAGACCTGTTGTATCGACTCGACGTCGTGCGAATCGAGGTGCCGGCCCTACGCGAGCGGGGTGACGATGTGCTCCTGCTCTCCGAGCACTTTTGGCGCCGGGCACAGTCGCTGACGGGGAGCCGCGGCGCACCCGCGCGCGCGACACTGCTTGCGCTGGCCCGGTACCACTGGCCTGGCAACGTGCGCCAATTGGAGAATGTCATTGCCTCGCTCGTGGTGCGCGGCCCTCGTCATGGGGTCGTCGGGCCGGCCACACTTCCACCCTGCATCGCGGGAGACACTGCAGACGTCGAGACACTGCAGCAGGCGCGGCTCGGGTTCGAGCGGCGGTATGTCAGCGGGGCGCTGGCCCGGGCCGGAGGTCGTCGCGGCAAGGCCGCCCTGGCATTGGGTGTGACGCGACAGGGGCTGGCGAAGCTGCTGAAGCGGCTGGGCCTCGACGCCCGGAAGGTGCCCACTTGTTCCGGTCAGGGTCCTAACCGAACATCAGGTTGACGATGAACACCGCGCCGAGAATGCCGGCGGTGTCGGCGAGCAGACAGGCCGGCACGGTGTGTCGGGTCTCGCGAATGCCCACAGCACCGTAATACACCGCGAGCGTATAGAACGTGGTCTCGGTGCTGCCCTGAAACGTGCTGACCATGTAGCCGACCAATGAGTCGGCGCCGTGCACGGTCATCGCCTCTGCCATAACCCCAAACGCCCCCGATCCGGTCAGCGGTCGGAGCAACGCCATCGGCAGAGCCTCTGCCGGCAGACCGATGATGGTGGTGAACGGCGAGATGAGGCCCGCGATCAGATCGATTCCGCCCGAGGCACGGAACATGCCGATGACCACAAGGATGGTCACCAGAAACGGGATGATCCGGATAGCCACCTCAAAGCCCTGTTTGGCGCCCTCCGCCAGGGAGTCGTAGACGCGTATCCCGCGCACCCATCCGTAGAGCATGAGCGCGGCGACAAGCGTCGGCAGCATCCAGGCCGAGGTGAGTGCCGTGATGAAATCGCCGGTCGCCTCGGTCTGGCTGTTCCAGACGAACCGGGCCAGCAGACCGGCCAGAACCAGCCAGAACAGCCTGGCCAGCCACAGCCTGGCCGGCTTCGGGTCGAGCGGCGTCGGCGCGTCGAACTCGAGCGCCGCTTCGGAGTCGGCGCTGTCGGCGGGGGTGGGGGAAACGGGCGCGGGTTCGGTGTGCCGGTAAGCCGGTAGCCTGCTCAGGAGCAGTGCCGCGGTGATGCCGACCAGAGTGGCGCATCCGCTCGCGAACCAGGTCGGGAAAAAGATTCCCATTGCATCCTGGGAACCGACCGAGGCACGCAGACCGATCACGCCCGAGGGTAGGACTGCCAGCGCGGACGTATTGATTGCCAGAAACAGCACCATGGCGTTCGTGGCCGTGCCGCGCTTCGAATTGATCTTGTCGAGCTCTTCCATCGCCTTGATCCCGAACGGGGTCGCCGCGTTGGCGAGACCGAGCATGTTGGCTGCAATGTTCAGGATCATCGCGCCCATCGCCGGGCTGTCGACTGGAACGCCTGGGAACAGCCGTTGCATCACCGGCCCGAGGAGCCGGACCAAGTGTCTGAGCGCCCCGGCATCCTCGGCCACGCGAAACAAGCCCAGGAAGAAGGCCATGACCCCGACGAGCCCGATCGCCAGCTCGACAGCGCTGCCGGCGGACGAGATTATCGCGTCGGTGAGCGCCTGCATCTGACCGGCGAGGGCGGCCAGCAGGACGGCGGCGAGTGCGACGATGACGATGAGACCGTTGAGCATCGTGCGCGCTACTCGAATATTCGTTGCAGCGCGAGCAAAGTGCGGTCCGTCGGGTACTGAGCTAACCCTTCGGCGATGACCGTACGGGCGACATCGCGGTCGCCGGCACGCGAGGCCGCGTCGGCGAGGCGGATGTGAAGCGCGGCGCTTGGTTCCCCGAGTGCCCTGGCCTGGGTAAGTCGAACGACTGCATCGGCGGGATCGCCGAGCCGGAGCGACAGGTCGGCGATGCGCGTCAGACGTGCCACGCGCCCGGGCGTCGGCGCGTTCGGCATCAGCACGTCGTGATCGACGAGGAGCTGGTGGGCCCGCACCGGGTCGCCGGCGCGTTCGACAAGGTCGGCGAGCTCGACGAAGGCGGCTGGCTCGAGTGGGAAGCGCTTTGTGGCGAGCTCCAGAGCCGCCACCGCGTCGTCGACTTCGCCCGAGCGGAGCTGCGCGCGCGCCAGCAGCGTCAGCGCCTCGCTCGAGGCGATTGCCGTAGGAATCGACTGGAGCGCACCTAGCGCCTTGGCCACCGCGACCCGGTCGTCTGTGGTCCGGGCGATATCGAGCCAGACACGACCGAGCGCGGTGTAGACGAGCGGCTGTTCAGGGTGTTCCTCAGCCGCGCGTCCCAGCGCGAGCACCGCCATGTCGGTGCGTCCGACGCGTGCATAACCAAGCCCGAGTTCCACGTCCCGATCCGGACGGTCTGGTTCAAGAGCGGCGAGCGTTTCGAGTTCGCCGATGTGCTCGTCCAGGCGGCCGGCCGCCGAAAAAACACCGCTCAACGCCTCGCGCGCGGCGATGAAGCCAGGCGAGAGCGCGACCGCCTGGCTAAAGGCTTCGGCAGCTTCGTCAAGGCTGTCTTGGTTCCACAGACCGATGCCGAGAAGGTAGTGCGCCTCCGGCATCTGGGAGTCGAGCTCGATCGCTCGACGCAGCAACGGGATCGCCCGAACGGTCCGATCGGCGTGGTGATGTGTCAGCGCCAGCTTGTAGAGGACACGGGGAGTTTGGTCGTCCCGCGCGACGTAGGCGGCGTAATGTTGGGCGGCCTCCTCGTGCCGACCCAGTGCCTGTGTCACATCGCCCAGCTGTTCGAGGGGGCGGGTCGCCTCTGGGGCCAGCGCGGCGGCTCGGGTCAGATCCCGGAGTGCGGCCACGAGATCGCCGCGGCGGTGGTAGGTCTCGCCACGTTTCAGATGCGCGAGCATGGTATCGCTCTTGAGAGCGATGGCGCCGCTGAACGCCTCGATGGCGAGGTAGATCTGGTCTTGCGCAACCGCCTCGTCCCCCGCGGCCACGAGCCGGCGATACTCGGCGTCGCGGGTCACCCCCGTGTAGAGGAACACGCCGGCCATCGCCGCCGCCAACAGCACGCCAATTGCGAGCCGCTTCATTGCTCCTCCCTCGGGATCGCTCCCACAGCCCGTCGGATGGTCACCTTCCCGACACAGTCACCGTGTTCCGCAAAGCGTCCGTCGCTCGGATGATGACGGGTGGCGCGCCCAGACCCGCATCGTCCAGGAGGACTTCGAACGTTTCGACGAGCGCGTCGGGAATGCCGTCGGTCGGATAGACCGTCCGCCAGGTGTCGTCGCCCTTCGAGAGCTCGACATGCTGAATCGGAGAGTGATCGTCACGCACCGTGAAGGACAGCACCGAGCGTCCCCCCACTTCCCGCACTGCCGCCGCCTCTATACGCGGGGCGGAATTGTCGATATCGAAGACAGGGCTCTCACGCTCCCCGACGAGCGCTGTGTCGGGCGCGTTGGACGTGGCATCGCTCACCGTGACCCGCACTCGGTAGGCGCCGTCGGGCACCGCGGACGTATCCCACGCGAACACGGTGGCTCGCATGTCGGACCGCAACGTCTGCCACGCCGTCTCGTCCTCTCTCCGATAGGCAATGGCGTACTCGAGTTGGTCGCCGTTCTTGTCAGTTGCCTGCCAGACAAACGTCTGGATGCCTTTCCGATAGGATTCACGGCCCAGCGTCGAGGCGCTGCCATTCGACTCGGTCTCGAGTGCGTCGAGTCCGGCAATCGGAGGATCGCCGCTGCTGAAAGGTTGCTGGAACACCGTGCCCGGTTGATGGACGGTGATTTGGGTCACCGCGGGCCGCACGTTCCGTGGCAGATAGGCGGCCGTCACCGACGTGAGGATTGGCGAAGCGTCCCCGGCAAGCAGCGACGCGCGCCACTGCAGATAGCGCGCCTTCGGACTGGCGATCTGTGAGCCCGCGGCGTCGGTGTAGGGTCGGGACCATTCACTCCAGGTGTCGTTGGGAATTGCGGTGTTACCCGATCGGCTCGACAGCTCGACGCGACTTCCACCGGGCGTCATCGCCCGCCAACTGATCGTGCCCCAGGTGGCCACGGTCTCGGCGTCGCGCACCTCCGATTCGTACGTGCCACGCTCGGCCAGCGCCCCGGTAAGCCGAACCATCTTGCCGGGATTGGCGGTGGCGTAGCTCAGCGTCCCGTCGGGTTGCCGATGAAAACGTGTCACCTGCCGGGCAGGCGCCCGACCCAGCAACACCGTCCGAGGGGGGTCCTCAGACACTTGAAAGATCTTGCCGTCTTCGCCGGTCCCGACGAGCAGGGCCCCTGTCCCATCAAACACCGCGTCGTATGGGGCGTCTGTGTCCGAGCTCCAGAGCTCACTCCAGAGCCCGTCGGCCGCGATTCGGTAAACGGCGCCTCTTGTTCCGCGGCTCTCACTTCCGCCATTGGTCGATGCGGGCGGTGTGGCGGTTGCGGCGCCGTTCGCCACGACGACGGCGGTCACGCTGGTCGTCACCGAGACGGTGGGTGTGGGGGGTGTGTTGCCAGCCGTGGCGGGGGCTGGTGGGGCCGGCGCCCCTTGCTCGTTGACGGCGACGACGAGGACAGAGCCATCCGGCTGCACGCGTAGCGATCGGACCTCCGCGTAGGGAGAATCGAGCAGCACGAACGCCCGCCCGTCCTGGTCGATTCGCAGTACCTGGCCCGGTGACTCGGTGCCGGCCAAGAGCGCGCCGTCGGCTTCGAATGCGAGAGAAAGCACATGTGTCGCGTCGCTCTCGAAGAAGACCGTTGCCGCGCCATCTGGCGTGATCCGGTGGATGCGGGCGGAGTTCCCGGTCGCGGCATGGAGCGTTCCGTCGGGGCCGACCGCGAGCGCCCAGATATAGGTTTCGTCGGGGTCGAACACGGTGGAGGTTACCCCATCCGCATCGACCTGGTAGATGCGCCCGTCGGGCGAGGTCGCGGCGAATACGGTGCCTGCGGGACCGGCCGCCACGGCATGGACGTCCAGCTCGTCGGCGTCGAAGACGACGCCCCCGGTGCCGTCAGGTTCGACGCGATAAAGGCGGCCATCCTGGCCGCTGCCGGTCCAGAGTGCGCCGTCCGACGCGCTGGCGAGCGACCACAGCACCGGCGCCGTGGTGTCGAACAACTCGTCCGTCACCGGACCGAGGACGAGATGCCCATCGGCATCGACCGACAGCGACTCGACCTCTCCGCGTAGAAACTCGACTTGCGTCGACACACGCCAGAACGTCGGGGCCGCCCCGGTCAGCATCGTGATGGAGAGACCAAGGATGCCCCAACGGGCCAGACGCCACACAGGGCCTGGACGAGCGAGACGGGAACGACGATGAGCGAGGCGTTGGAGGTGCGTCATCTACGGAACGGATGCCCGCGAGGTGTAGTCGCTACGGACTACCGAGATCGACGGTCAGGCTACGGGATCCGGACACGACGTGGTCGAGCTGGAGGCTCCACTCTCGCAGGGCCGCGTTTCGCAACGGGGTCAAGCCACCGGCGCTGCGATCGGCGCCCAGCACGCTGAGAACCGATGGAGGGAGAGACGCCATGCGCCGTCCATTGACGACCGCACCTGCGTCCTGGCGGACGAGCTGGACATACAGGCGATTGTTCCGCCGAGCATCGTTGAGGGCCTCGATCAACTGATTCAGGCTGGTGGCCTGGATCCCTTGTCCCGACTGCTGACGCTCCAGCTGTGCCAGCGTCGCGCCGTCGGAGACAAGGAGCTGGAGACGGCCACGTGCGCTGGCCGGAATATCCACCATTATCGTTCTGGAGATTTCGTCGCCGCGATGGGTGCGCGCGACGATGCGAAGCGGAACGGTGCGGCCCGGACGCGGTCGAGGGTCGTCCAGCCAGACGCGCTCGATCTGCGCAGTGCGCACGTCGTCATACGCCGTGACCGAGACGTCGACACCCTCCACGGTGACCGGTCCGAACCCGTTGCTCAGGAGGGCGGTCAGCGGCCCGGACAGATAGAGCCCCGCCATCACGGTCGCGGCGTCGCCGCTGAAGGTCTCCTCGAACGTGACCGACGGGTGGCCAGCCAGCTCGACCTGGCCACGCACGACGTAGGTGGCCGAGCCCACCTCGCGGCTGTGCGTGAACAGGGTGTTCAGCATGGCGTTATAGGAGAGCAGCGGCGTGAACAGCTCGTCGGCCACCACTTCGAAATCAAAGGAGTCGACGCGATTACGATCGGGCGCATTCAAGGACACGTGCACCGGGACGAGGCGCGGTCCGGCCCCGAGGCTGCCGCTGATGCCGGTCGATCGGTCCTGATCGATCGTACCGAGCACTTCCCCAACGGCCGCGATCTTCGACGAAATGGCCTGGCTCGGGAGCACCGTGTGCACGTAGGCGCGGGTCATCGGGAAACGAGCCGAACCGAGGTTGTAGAACGGATGCCCAAACGCGTACAAACGGCCCTCGTCAACATGGGTCACCGTGCCGGTGCCGGCCATGGACAGATCGCCTCGGATGAGGCTGACCCCGACCGCGTCGCCGGGTTGCAGGGGGGCGTCCGACTCGGTCTGGCTGGACACGCCGCCGCCGACTACGGCAACCATGCCGGCAGTCCGAAACATGGGCGCAATGTGGTCGATGGCCTCGGCCGTGAAACCGGTCATGACGAGTGGCGTGGCGATCGGACGCAGTTGGACGCCGAGTGTGGCCGCCGCACCGGAGGACAGACCGACCGCGCTGATATCACCAGGGCGTGTCGCGAACGGATCGGGTCGTGTGAGCCGGTCCGGCAACAGGGACGTCAGCGTGTCGGTGGCCAAAGGCAGCGGCAGACGCGGCGCCGCTCGAGCCACGCGGGAGGACGATCCCGAATCATCCCGCAGCATCTCCGCGATCGGCGTGATGCCGGCAATGGTGTCTTTCGGGAACGAACCCATCGAGTACGAGACGGCGCCCAGCAGCCGGCCGTCCACGTAGACCGGGCTGCCGCTCATCCCCTGGATGACGCCGCTCTCGGCGAGCGGTCCACCCTCCAAGCGCGCCAAGATGAGATTGCGCCGCGGACCCATTGCGTTCTCGAGCACCCCGATGATCTCGGCGCTGAACTCGCTGCGCTCGGTCCCCTGGAACACGGTGACCCCTGTGCCGCGCATGCCGGGGCGCACTTCGTCGACCGGCATCGTGACGGTCGCTGCCGGCAACGCGACCAGAAACGCGCCCGTCAGGACGAGAGCGAAAAGCAGCGGTCCGCGAAAGTTCATGAGGATGTCAGGGCGCGGGTCGCGCGCGAGAGCTTTCCTGACTTATATCGAAGGAAGTGCTTACGGGTCAAGGAGAAAAGGGGGATCGAGGGTCTCTTTGGTCACCCAAAATTGACAGCGAAGCGCGAGCTTTGCTAGCCTAGGAGAACTGACCTTCGGAGAAGACGGTGAACGAACAGCAAATGGCGGCGACTCGCGTGTGTCCGGTGACCAACGCGCCAGTGGGGCAGGATGGGGCTTGGTGGTCGTACTACGGGTTTACCCACACTGGAGAGGCGCGCTTGCCGGCCTGACCGTAGCCCAAGCAGACAGCGAGACCAAGCCTCTCCAGCCTACCGGTTGGAGAGGCTTTTTTCGTATCGGACCCGCTAATGACCAACGTGAGACCCGGTGCCCAGCTCTGCGTCACAGTGACCGCAGACACGACGGCCGAGCTGCGCGCCAAGCGGGATGCTGCGAGCGGGGCGGACGGAGCGGACCTGGTGGAGCTCAGACTCGACTCGGTGCGCGATCTGAGCCTCGAGGGGGCACTGGCGGATCGGACCTGCCCGGTGCTCGTCACATGCCGTCCGGCGTGGGAAGGCGGAGGATTCCAGGGGTCCGAGGAAGAGCGTCACGGCATTCTGCGCCGCGCATTCGCGCTGGGTGCCGACTGGGTCGACCTCGAGTGGCGCGGTGGATTCGATGCCTTGGTCGCGGAACGGCAAGGGCGCAACATCGTCTTGTCGATGCACGACTTCGACGAGACTCCGGATGATTTGGAGGACAGCTATCGCGCCATGCGTCGGACCGGGGCCGACGTGGTCAAGATGGCCGTCCGCAGCCAGTCGGCTGGGGACGTCGTGCAGCTGCTGCGGTTGGGACGCGCCGCGCGGTCCGAGCGTGTGGTGCTCGTCGGCATGGGGCCGGCCGGGGTCGCGACGCGTCTGCTGGCGGCGCATTTCGGGTCGTGCTGGAGCTATGCCGGGGAGGGCGTTGCGCCGGGGCAGGTGGGACTCTCCGAGATGGTGCACCGGTATCGCTTCAAGCGGACGACTGCCTCCACGGCTGTGTATGGCGTCGCCGGCAAACCGATTGGGCACTCGTTGTCACCGCCGATGCACAACGCTGGCTTCGAGGCTGCCGGTCTCGACGCGGTCTACGTGCCGTTCGAGGCAACCTCCACCGAAGATCTGATGAGCCTCGTCGACGCGCTCGGGGTAACGGGGCTCAGTGTGACCGCGCCCTTCAAGGAGTCGATCTTGGCGCACGTCCGGGAAATCGATGCCCTGGGCCGACGTGTCGGCGCCGTGAATACCCTGCGGGCGGACGGGAAGGAGTGGGTCGGGCTGAACACCGACGTGCCCGGTTTCCTGGCGCCGCTCGACGCGCGGGGTGGCGTTGGCGGAATGCGTAGCAGCGTGTTGGGTACGGGCGGGGCGGCGCGCGCAGTGGCCGTGGCCCTGGCAAGCCGTGGTGCCGTCGTAACGGTCTGTGGGCGACGTCCGGACCGGGTCGAAGCGGTGGCGCGCCTGGTCGGTGGTAGTGCGGGGACATTGCCACCGTCACCCGGATCCTGGGACCTGCTCGTGAACACCACGCCGGTGGGCACCGTCCCCGAGGTGACAGGAACCCCGGTGCCGGCTGGGTCGCTGGATGGGGGAAGGACCGTCTACGACCTCGTATACAACCCCGGCACGACGCGGTTGCTCCGTGAGGCGGCGGCAGCCGGGTGTGACACGATCGGTGGTCTGGACATGCTGGTATCACAGGCCGTGAGGCAGTTCGAGTGGTGGGTCGGGTCGCGTCCGTCGGAGAGGCTGTTCAAGACGGCCGCGCTGTCAGTGCTCAAGGAGCAATGGGCATGAGCCAAACGTCGTTCGAGACCTTTCAGGAATTGGCTACACGCGGCACGTTCGTGCCTGTGTGCAAGGAGATTCGAGCCGACCTCCTGACACCGCTCTCCGCGTTTCTCAAGGTGGCCGAGCACGCCGACCACGCCTTTCTCTTTGAAAGTGTGGAGGGCGGGGAACAGGTCGCGCGCTACTCCTTCCTGGGCAAAGACCCGTTCCTCGTGCTGCGTGCCAAGGAGGGGAAAACGTTGGTCGACCGCGGCGGCGTCGCTACCTCCGAAGAGACCCCGTTCCTGGATCGGCTCAGGGGGGTGATGAGCGACTACCGCGCGCCTGTGGTTCCGGGACTGCCCCGGTTCACGGGAGGGGCGGTCGGTTTTCTTGGCTACGACGCTGCGAGCTGGTTCGAACCGTCGCTGGACGGGGTCTGGTCGAAGCAGGATCTACCGTCCTCGGGAGACGACGACGCGGGGTTCATGTTGTTCGACACCATCCTGGCGTTCGACCATGTGAAGCACCGGATCTTGATCATCGCCAACGCGCGTGTCGATCCGGGGGCGGATCTGGGCAACGCCTATCGCTTCGCCAGCGCGAAGATTCATTTTCTGGAGCAGGAGCTGGAACGCAGCCTGTCGGAGCCTGCCGTGGCGACCGCGGGTCCACGCGAGGTGCGGTCGAACACAAGCCAGGAGGCCTTCGAGCAGGCGGTCTTGGTGGCGAAGGAGCATATTACCGCCGGTGATATCTACCAGGTCGTCCTGTCGCAACGCTTCGAGACCGAGGTCAGTGCCGACCCGTTCACGGTCTACCGGGCGTTGCGGCATGTGAACCCGTCGCCCTACATGTATTTCATTCGGATGGGGTCGCTGTCGATCGTGGGCTCGTCGCCTGAGATGCTCGTGCGCGTGGAGGGACGGCATGTCGTCACACACCCGATCGCCGGCACCCGGCCGCGCGGGCACGATGAGGAGGAGGACCAGCGGCTGGCTGAAGAGTTGAAGCAGAACGAGAAAGAGCGGGCGGAGCACGTGATGCTCGTCGATCTGGGCCGGAATGACATTGGCCGAGTCTGCGAGTACGGCACGGTGCGGGTGCCGCAGTTCATGGGCCTCGAGCGCTATTCACACGTGATGCATCTGGTCTCCCGCGTCGAAGGGCAGCTCCGTGAGGGACAAGATCGGCTGGACGCGCTGACCGCCTGCTTTCCCGCCGGGACGGTCTCGGGCGCCCCAAAAATCCGGGCCATGGAGATCATCTCGGAGCTGGAGCTCACGCGTCGCGGGATCTATGCGGGCGCCATCGGCTACGTGGACTTCGCGGGGAACCTCGATTTCTGTATCACGATCCGAACGATCACGATGCGGGATGGCCAAGCCTACGTGCAAGCCGGCGCCGGCATCGTCGCCGATTCGAAACCGACCGCCGAGTTCAACGAGACACGCGACAAAGCGTCGGCGCTACTGCGAGCCCTGGAGATGGTGTGAGCGGAACCCTCGAGGAGACAGGAGGCAGGAGGCGGGATGCGGCGCTCGTCGAATGCAGCGTGGCTGTCACCATGGGCTGCTAAGGACCTGGCAACACCGCATGGTACTGGTTATAGACAACTACGATTCGTTCACCTACAACCTGGTCCAGTATCTGGGCGAGCTGGGTGCCGTCTTGCAGGTCCACCGCAACGACCAGGTGTCGGTCGCCGACATTGCGGGATTGGCGCCAGACCGGATCGTCATCTCGCCGGGGCCGGGCCGACCGGAGCATGCCGGCGTGACCGTCGAGACGATCCGACGATTCGCACCGGAGTCGCCAATTCTCGGCGTGTGCCTCGGGCATCAGGCGATCGGGCTCGCCTTTGGCGCGGCTATTGCGCCCGCTTCGGTGCTGGTGCACGGCAAACGGTCGATGATCGAGCATGACGGCCGGGGGGTCTTCAACGGGATTCAAGGGCCGTTTGCGGCGGCCCGGTATCACTCCCTGGCAGTGGCGCCAGAAACCTGTCCCGCCGAGCTCGAGGTCACGGCTCGTGCCGCCGACGACGGCACCATCATGGGAGTGCGGCACCGTGAGTGGCGTGTGCATGGCGTGCAGTTTCACCCCGAGTCGGTGTTGACCGGTGTCGGTCGCCAGATTCTGCGGAACTTTCTGGAGTGCTGATGTTCGCGACTCTGATCGAAAAGCTGCACCGTCGGCAGGACCTCACCGTGGAGGAGGCGGCCGCCGTGATGGAAGAGATCAGGGCGGGTCGAGCCACTCCGGCGCAGACCGCCGGTTTCTTGATCGCGCTGTCGATGAAAGGGGAGCGGCCATCGGAGATCGTCGGGCTGGCCACTACTATGCGTGCCAACGCCGTCAAGTTGTCGAAGGCTCGCGCAGGGCTCTTCGATACCTGCGGCACTGGCGGCGATGGCGCCTCGACGTTCAATGTCTCCTCGTTGGCGGCGTTGGTTCTGTCGGCATGCGGGGTCCGAGTGGCAAAACACGGCAATCGGGCGGTCTCGAGCCGGTGCGGAAGCGCCGATCTATTCGGCGCGCTGGGGGTCGTCGTCGACGCGTCACCGGCGGTGGTCGAGCGGTGTTTGGATGACTGCGGGCTGGCGTTCCTGTTTGCCCCCACGTTCCACCCCTCGATGCGGCATGCGGCATCGGCGCGGCGTGAGCTCGGGGTGCGAACCGCCTTCAACCTGCTCGGACCGTTGACCAACCCAGCCGGCGTGGCCCGGCAGCTCGTCGGGGTGTCACGGCCGGAGCATACCGACCTGATTGCGCGCGCCCTCGTTGCACTGGGGTCGGAACGAGCGTGGGTGGCGCATGGGGCGGATGGCCTCGACGAGGTGTCGACGACCGGCTACACGAAGATTTCTGAATGCCGGGATGGCCTCGTGCGGACCTTCTTTCTGCATCCGAGCGACTTCGGTCTGGCGGTGGCAGACTCCGCGACGCTGCGCGCGGATTCGCCCGACGAGAACGAAGCGATTGCCCGCGCGGTGTTGGCCGGGGAGCCGGGCCCTCCGCGAGACATGGTGCTGGCCAACGCAGCCGCCAGCCTGTTCATCATGGAGCGCGTCGGCAGTTTGGGCGAGGGCGTGTCGATGGCCGCTGCGGCCCTCGACGACGGACGAGCGCAGGAGATACTGACGCGGCTCGTCGACGTGTCCGGCGCTGGAACGGGAGGCCACGAGTGACGGACCCCGCCTCCCCGGTCGCGCCAGACCTGCTTGCGACGATCGTGGCGGCGACGCGGCTTGCCGTCGCCGAGCGCCAGCGGCAGTGTTCGACGGCCGAAATGACATCACGCGCGCGATCGGCCAGACCTGGCGGCGCCCGGTTCCTGGCGGCGCTGACGGCATCGGGCCGGGTCAATGTCATCGCAGAGTGCAAGCGGCGATCGCCATCGCGTGGGGTGCTCCGGCCGAACTATCGACCCGAGCTGATTGCGGCCGCCTACGAAGCCAATGGGGCCGCGGCCGTGTCGGTGCTGACCGAGCCGACGTTCTTCGACGGCTCACTCGACCACCTGCGGCTGGTGCGCGCCGCAGTTGAGTTGCCCATCCTGCGCAAAGACTTCATCGTGACGTCGTATCAGCTCGCCGAGGCGGCGGCGGCGGGCGCCGACGCGGTTCTGCTCATCGTGGCCGCACTCGAGGATGCCGAGCTTGGTGCGCTCCTCGCCGAGGCAACGTCGCTCGGGCTCGGAGTGCTGGTGGAGGCACACGATCAGCTGGAGCTGCGGCGGGCCGTGAGGGCTGGCGCGACCATCATCGGCGTGAACAATCGGAACCTACGCACCTTGGCGGTGGACGTGAGCGCTTCCCGCAGCCTGGTGGCAGAGATGCCGGCGGGGACGGTCGCCGTGGCCGAGAGCGGGCTCCAGACGAGCGCCGACCTCGTGGAATTGGGTGCGGCGGGATATCAGGCGTTCCTGATCGGCGAAAGGCTCCTGACGACACCTGGGCCAGGGGAGACGCTGGGACGCCTGATCGATGGTGCGCGGCCCGACACGGGTGAGACAGACAGACACCTGAGTGAGGTCGAGGCGGGTGGGTCGTGACGATGCCGGTCAAGATCTGTGGGATCACGCGGTTCGAGGACGCCGCGCTCGCCGCCCAGCTTGGCGCCGCCAGCGTCGGCTTTGTCTTCTGGTCCCAAAGCCCCCGCTTCATTGAGCCGGATGCGGCAGCGGAGATCCTCGCCGCCATCCCGCCGCACGTTGCCGGCATCGGAGTCTTTGTGGATCAGCCATCCAAGGAGATCAACGCGATCGCCGACCGGGTCGGCCTTGGGGCGGTTCAGCTCCATGGCAGTGAGTCGATGGCCCAGTGCGCGCGCTGTCGGCGGCGTGTGATCAAGGCGGTGAGGCTGTCGGCTGACAGCACGACGGATGCGGTTGACGACGTCTGGCCTGAGGCGACGGTGTTGCTGGATGCTTTCGACCCGGTGCGCATGGGTGGTACGGGTCGGCAGATCGACTGGGCGCTGGCCGCTCGGATCGCGCGACAGCGGCGGACGATCTTGTCCGGCGGGCTACGGGCCGACAATGTCGGCGAGGCGATGCGGCGGGTGACACCCTATGGGCTGGATGTGTCGTCGGGTGTTGAGTCGCGACCGGGGTTCAAGGCGCCGGAGCTGATGCGAGCGTTCTTCGATGCGGTGACCCAGGCGACCGGGCCGATGTCGCCTGCCTCGGGAGCACAGGTATGACAACCACGGACACGGGAGCACCGCCGACGGGTGCCGGTGTGGGCCGGCGTGACCCCGACGCGCGCGGGTACTTCGGGGCCTATGGCGGCCGGTTCGTGCCGGAGACGCTGGTGGCGCCCGTCGAGGAGTTGCAGGCGGCCTACTTCGCGGCGCGTTCCGATCGGGCGTTCCAGGACGAACTGGCGTCGTTGCTCGACCGTTATGTCGGTCGGCCCACGCCGGTTTATGAAGCGGTGCGCTGGTCGGAGGCACTGGGCGGCGCGCGCCTGTTGCTCAAACGCGAAGACCTGGCCCACACCGGCGCGCACAAGATCAATAACGCGCTCGGTCAGGGGCTGCTCGCCGTTCGCATGGGCAAGCGTCGCGTAGTGGCGGAAACGGGCGCGGGTCAGCATGGCGTCGCCACGGCAACGGTGTGCGCACTGCTTGGGCTCGAGTGCGAGGTCTATATGGGCGCGGAGGACGTCGCGAGACAAGCGCTCAATGTCGTTCGGATGCGCCTGCTCGGGGCACGGGTCACCCCGGTAGAGTCGGGCAGCCGCACGTTGAAGGACGCCATCAACGAGGCGATGCGCGACTGGGTGACGAACGTCGAGGATTCCTACTACCTGCTTGGTTCCGTGCTCGGTCCCCACCCGTATCCGCTGATGGTGCGCGAGTTCCAGTCGGTCATCGGCGCCGAGGCGCGGCAGCAGGTGTTGGCGCAGGCGGGACGGTTGCCGACCGCGGTGGTCGCGTGTGTGGGAGGGGGCAGCAACGCGCTCGGTATTTTCGATGGCTTTGTCGACGACCAAGATGTGCGGTTGATCGGGGTCGAGGCCGGCGGCGAGGCGATCGTGCCGGGGCGGCATGCCGCCAGGTTCGCCACCGGACTGGTTGGCGTGCTGCAAGGCACACGGACGGTGCTCCTACAGGACGCGCACGGCAACATCGAGCCGACCCACTCGGTGTCGGCCGGTCTGGATTACGCAGCAGTCGGGCCGGAGCATGCCTGGTTGCACGACCTGGGCCGTGCGGAGTACACGTGGGTCACTGACAGTCAGGCGCTCGAGGCTTTCCAGCGGATCGCGCGGCTGGAAGGCATTCTCCCGGCTCTCGAGTCGGCCCACGGGCTGGCGCATGCCGGAACGGTGGCGGCGGAGCTCGGGCGTGACGATGTCGTCCTCGTGAATCTGTCGGGGCGGGGGGACAAGGACGTCGAGATCGTCCGGGACCGCGGGCTTGGTGCATCGGCTGAGCGGGAGGACGAGACATGACCTCTCGTATCGGGGATGTGTTCGCCCGCTTGCGCACAGATCGTCGACCTGGCCTGGTGACCTATGTCACAGGGGGCGACCCGGATCTGGCGCGATCAGCCGACATCCTCCTGGCCCTCGACCGCGCTGGGGCGGACATCGTCGAGGTCGGAGTGCCGTTTTCAGACCCGCTCGCCGACGGTCCGGTCATCCAGCGGGCCTCCGAGCGCGCGTTGGCCGCCGGGGCCACCCTGTCGAGCACGCTCGATCTGATCGAGGGAGTGCGCGCGAACATCCAGGCTGCGGTGGTTCTGTTCAGCTATGCGAATCCGATCCTGAGGATGGGCGCCGAGGTGTTCGCCGCGCGCGCTGTTTCGGCAGGTGTGGATGGCGTGCTTGTTCTTGATCTGCCGATAGAAGAGGCCGGGGCCTTCCGTCGGACCCTGGTCGATGCCGGCATCGACCCGATCTTCCTGCTAAGTCCCACCACGACGGATGCGCGGATCCAGCAGGCTGCCGAGCTGGGGCGCGGGTTCCTGTATGGGATTTCCCGGCTGGGCGTGACCGGAGCCCGTTCGGAGCTGGCGGCCGGCGCGCGCACGCTGGTCGAACGCATTCGCGCCGTGACACCGCTCCCGATCGCGGTCGGCTTCGGGTTGTCCCGGTTCGAGCACGTGCAGCAGATCGGGGAATGGGCCGACGCGGCGGTGGTCGGCAGCGCGCTGGTGGACGTCATCGCGCGGGAGGCAGACTCGCCGGATCTGTTGGTGTCGGTCGAGCGCTTTGTCGCCGGATTGAAGCACGGCGGCGGTTCGGAAGCGGAAGGAGACGCGAGCGTGACATGACGTCAGAAGACAGAACGCCCGCGCCGGCGGATCGAGAAGAGGTCGATCGACGGATCGCGAAGATACGGGTACGGATGGACGAGCTCGATTCCAAGCTGGTCGCGTTACTGAACGAGCGCGCGAGTTGTGCCAAAGAGATCGGGCAGCTGAAGGAAACGGTCGGGCTGGAGGTGTATCAGCCCGATCGGGAAATAGAAGTGCTGCGCCATGTTCGGGCTCGGAACGGCGGCCCGCTCGAAGCTCAGGCCATCACGCGGCTCTTCGAGCGGATCATCGACGAGGCTCGACGTCTGGAGCGGTCGACAGAATGAAGCGTGGGGTCTGTCGTGGAATGACAGGAGAGGATGGTAGGTCATGGTTGTCGTAATGGAAGAACGCGCCAGCGAGGAGCAGGTCCAGCACGTCATCGCCCAGCTCGTGGAGAAGGGGTTCGACGTGCACCGCTCGACCGGGCAGTTGCGGAGCGTGCTCGGCGCGGTCGGTGGGAACCGGTCGTTCGACACCCGGCTCATCGAGGTCATGGACGGGGTGCACGAGGTGTTGAGAATTACCGAACCGTACAAGCTCGCCAGCCGCACGTTCAAGCCCGAACGCACCACTGTCTCATTCGGAGAGTTTCGAGTCGGTGGCGACGAGGTGATTGTGATGGCCGGGCCGTGCTCGGTGGAGACCGATGCACAGATTTCGGCTTCTGCGGCCGCGGTACGGAAGGCTGGCGCCAAGGTGCTCCGCGGCGGCGCTTTCAAGCCGAGAAGCTCTCCCTATAGCTTCCAGGGTCTCGGCGAAGAAGGGCTGCGCATGATGCGTGCAGCTGCCGATGCCGAAGGGCTGAAGGTCGCCTCCGAAGTCATGGACGTCAGCCAAATCGAGCTGGTCGCGCGCTATGCGGACATCCTCCAGGTCGGTGCGCGCAACATGCAGAACTACACCCTGTTGCGCGAGCTGGGCAAGATTCGAACACCGGTGCTGCTGAAACGCGGGATCTCGGCGACCATTGAAGAGTGGCTTCTCTCGGCCGAGTATGTGCTCTCGGGCGGCAACACCGATGTCATTCTGTGTGAACGGGGCATCCGGACCTTCGAGAGCTACACTCGGAACACGATGGATATTTCGGCGATTCCGGTCGTCCAAAAGCTGAGTCACCTGCCCATCGTTGCCGACCCGAGTCATGGCACCGGGTTGCGGGACAAGGTGACGCCCATGGCCCGGGCAGCGGTCGCCGCCGGCGCCGACGGACTGATCATCGAGGTGCATCCGGATCCGGACAAAGCACTAAGCGATGGTGCACAGTCGATCTTTCCATCGCAGTTCGATCGGTTGATGGCGGAGCTGCGCATCATTGCCCCGGCTATCGGGCGAAGCATCTGTCTCGATCCGGTGGCCCGACGTGGGTGGGGAACGTAGCGTGGATCTCGAGGAGTCAGTGATCAGAATGCAGAAGGCGGAAGAGACGGGATGTCCGATTTGCCGCGAACGCTTCCGGTGATTCAGCCGGGTGGGGCGAGCGGGTCGCCACCGATATTCGACAAGGTCGCGATCGTCGGACTCGGGCTCATCGGTGGCTCGATCGCGCTCGCCGCCAGACAACATTGGCCGGCATCGCTGGTCATCGGTCTCGACCGGAAAGAGGTGCTCGAGAAGGCGATGGTGCTGCGTGCCATCGACGTCGCAGCGGACGACCCGGTCGTGATGGCCGAGGCGGATCTCGTCATCCTGGCCGCACCGGTGGGACAGAACATCGAGCGGCTGGCCGAGCTCGACCGCTTCGTGAAGACCCCGGCGGTCGTTACCGACGTGGGGAGCACGAAGCGCACGACCGTCGAAGCCGCCAGGCTGCTGCCGTCGCGATTCACGTTTATTGGGGGGCACCCACTCGGCGGCGCTCCGCGTGGCGGAATCGAATTCGCACGAGCCGATCTCTTCGTGAACCGTCCCTGGCTCTTCACCCCGGAAGGCGACGGCGCTGCCGGGGTGCTGGAGCAGCTGTGTAGCTTCGTCCGCACGTTGGGGGCCGAGCCCCACATCGTCGATCCTGCTGAGCATGACCGGCTACTTGCCTTCGTCAGTCATCTCCCCCAGCTGACCGCCAGCGCCCTGATGCACGTCGTGGGGACCAGCGCACAGGAGCGTGGGCTGGCGTTAACCGGCCGGGGGGTCTTCGATGCCACCCGGCTCGCGTCGAGTCCTGCAGATATCTGGCGGGATATCTGTCACTCGAATGCCGACGCCATTGGTGAGGCACTCGACGCCCTGATTGGCGAGCTCGAGGCATTGCGGCGAGGGTTGGACTCGAGCGCCGAGATTGACCGGGTCTTCGAGTCGGCCGGCCAGTGGCGGGCACGACTGACCAAACTCAGGTCGCCCCGCAACGAGTAGTGGCGAGCACACCAGTATCGGGCGACGTGCTCGTGCGTGCCACGGTGCTCCGCGACATCGCCAGGCACGCTGAGCAGGCCGCGCCCAACGAATGCTGCGGCCTGCTGATCGGAACGGGGGCAGGTGTCGAGTCGGTGCATCCGGCGCGCAACCTCCGTCAGAGCCCGACCCGCTATCTGGTCGACCCCGCCGACCACTTTGCCGCCATCAAGTCATCCCGCCAGGCCGGGCTGGTCGTGGTGGGCGCGTATCACTCCCATCCGACGTCGTCGGCATGGCCGTCCCAAACGGACGAGCAAGAGGCGAGCGACGCGGACTTCCTGTATCTGATCGTCTCTCTCGTGACGGGTGAAACGCGGGGCTTTCGGCTGGTCGAGGGACGGCTGCAGGCGGTCCCGTTGCGAGTGGCGGGCTGCTCGCTCAGTGGCAAGGTCCGGCGGTCGTCCGGCTAGTTGTCCGGGAAACCGCCGCCTTGGATGACCACGCCCGTCCGCGCAACGTCGACCACTTCGTCACGTCGCTTGAGCGTCAGCCGTACCTCGTAGCGCCCGCCGATGTCGTAGGAGTGGCGGCGGGAAAAGCGACGNCGAATTTCGCTGATGCCTGGCTCATAGGGATCGCAGTCGAAAATGCTCTCCGACCGCGTTCCATCGTCCCAGTCCCACTCCGCGCTCACGCAGTAGAAGTCCTCATGGTCGTCGGCACCATCTCGCAGACGGCCGGTAAACGCGATCTCCGCCGGCGCGAACGCGAGGTTCGGCCGCGCGCGCAAGGTGAGCTCCGGCCGGTCGTCGTCCTGAGCAGACAAGCCAGCTTCGAGCCACGCGGCGGCCAGCAGGAATGCACCCATCAGACAGCTGCGCGCTCCGCGCGCTCTGGTCCATCGTGGCATGAGTCGATTGTATCGTGCGACGGGGCACGGGACCAGCGTCACGCGAATCGGGAGGCACAAGTGGCGAAAATGGTCACACGTTATAATCGCATCGATGCTCACAGAAGCTGACACCCCCTCGGTGCGCGCCGTCTCCGCCGGTCCCGGACAGGTCGATGCGGACCTGATCTGCGCGCCTGTTTTCGAGGACGAGGGACTCAAAGACGTCCACTGGCTCGACCTCGCGGTGGGTGGCTCGATCGGCCGGGCTTGGGCCTCCGGCGAGATCACGGGCAAGACCCACGAGCTGTTTTTCGCCGACGTGGTCGACTCGGCGTGGCAGACCCGACGGGTGCTCCTCGTGGGTGCGGGTGCGAGCGGGCGCTATGACACAGCACGAGCCCGCACGGTGGCTGGTGCCGCCGGGATGGCGGCGCGAGCTCGTCGGGTTCGCCGACTGGCCTGCGTGTGCCGCGCTCCAGGGGAGGCGCCCCCGATGGCACAGGCTACGGTGGAGGGCATCCTCCATGGGGCGTTCCGAGATTCGCGGTTCAAAAGCGAGGACAGCGGGTCGCCACCATTGAAGTCGGTCGAGCTGGTCGTCGGGGAAGACGCACTATCGCAGGTGCAGGGGGCGGTCGAGCGCGGGACGGTACTGGCTGCCTGTTCGAACCTTGCTCGAGAGCTCTCCAATGAGCCCGCCAATCTGTTTACACCTCGCGTCTTCGCCGACCGGGCGCTCGNGCTGGCTACCGGACCGANCACGACCGTGGAGGTGCTCGATGAAGAGGCCATTGCCTCGCACGGCATGGGACTGCTGCAGGGGGTAGCCCAAGGGAGTGTCGAGCCCGCCCGAGTCATCGTCATGCGCTACGATCCGGACAATGGCGGCCCAGGTCCGGTGCTGGGGTTGGTGGGCAAAGGTGTGACGTTCGACAGTGGGGGGATTTCAATCAAGCCGGCCGACGGCATGGAGCGCATGAAGCGCGATATGGCCGGAGGGGCGGCCGTGGTCTGTGCGATGCGTGCGATCGGAAGGCTTGGACCGGCGGTCCGTGTGATCGGCGTGGTGCCTGCGGCGGAGAACATGCCCGGGGGGGGCGCCATTCGTCCGGGAGATGTGTTGACGGCTGCCAATGGAAAGCGCGTCGAGGTCCTGAATACCGACGCGGAGGGCCGGTTGATCNTGGGCGACGCGTTGACCCTGGCGCAGCGTCTGGGGGCGACGCATCTGGTCGATATCGCCACGCTGACTGGTGCGTGCGTCGTCGCGCTTGGGCATCATGCGTCAGGTCTGCTCGGCGCCCCCGCCGACTGGGTCGAGTCGGTCCGCCAGGTTGCCGATCGGGCAGGTGAACGTGTCTGGCCACTACCGGTGTTCGAGGAGTATGCCGACCAGCTCAAAAGCGAAACGGCCGACTTGGCGAACACGGGTGGTCGCACGGGCGGTGCGATTACCGCCGGGATGTTTCTGAAGGCGTTCAGTGGCGGCCTCCCGTGGGCGCACCTCGACATCGCCGGGACGGCCTGGCACGAGGAAGCTCAGGCTCACCACACGAAGGGAGCCACGGGCGTGGGGGTGCGCCTGCTGGCGGCGCTCCCGTTCGACGCGAAGTGGTAGCCGGCCGCGGTAGCGGGACCGGTCGCCGACGGCGTCGTGTAGTAGACTTCTCCTGTGCTGCAACAGCCCGTGACGCCGCTGATCGTCGAGCTGGCCGAGCCGGCAACCGAGCAGATTGGCGTTGGTGACGTGCTGGTGGGCGCGCTCAGCTTCGCCGGCCTCATGGCGATTGTGGCTGTGGTGCTCGCTGTGCTCTTTGCCGGGGCTCTGATCGCCCTGCGGCGGGTACGGCGGTCGGACCCGCTGGACCCCAACGACGCGAACAGCACCAGCCTGGGCCTACATCTCCCATCCCGCTAGCGAGGCTGGAAACGCGCGGATGGACGCCTTCCGAGCTCCGCTGAGCCCGCCAGTTTGCCCGATGTGCTAGCAGCCCGTGGTGAAAGTCGCTGCTGCAGTCGACCGGCGCTACATCCCGGCTCACGGCGTTGCTTCTCGGTCAAATACTACCGGCATTCTCCCTCGTCGCGCCTTGTGCGGGCNGTGCGCGACATTGCCACGCCAGGCTCTTGGTGCGACGCGGGGCTTTCACCACGGGCTGCTAGTCGTTGTCGTCCGCCGCGAAGCTAGCAGATGGTTTGAGCGTCTGCTGGTACTCCAGAATCGATTGCAGGAGCGAGTCCGCGATCCGGTCACGGTAGGAGTCGGTAGCGAGAAAGGCGGCGTCCTCGTCGTTCGTCAGGAAGGCGATCTCCGCTAGCACGCTGGGCATGTTTGCGCCGATCAGCACGACGAAGGGCGCTTGCTTTACCCCGAGATCCAGCGCGCTGGGATTCAACTGGCGCACTCCGAGCAGAAGATTCCGTTGAACTATTTCCGCGAAGTCGCGGGATTCATCCAGCTTGTTGCGCATGGTGATGGACTGCACCAATCGGGGCAGGTCGTGCATTCCCTCGAGGGCCGCGGCGTTCTCGCGTGCTGCCACCGTGCGCCCGGCGGGTTCGGTGGCGAGGTCGAGATAGTAGGTCTCGACGCCACCGGCACTCCGGTCCGCCGCAGCGTTCGCNTGAATCGAGAGAAAGAGGTCGGCTCCTACNCGGTTGGCGAGCTCAGTGCGGCCGCGCAGTGGAATATAGTCGTCGCCTCGACGGGTCAGGATGACCTCGATGCCGGTCTCCTGCTGGAGACGTGTTTCGAGACGGTGGGCAACGTCGAGGACAAGCGCCGACTCGGCCAATGCGCCGGTCTGCGCGCCAGGGTCGTAGCCCCCGTGGCCGGGGTCGATGACGATTCGCGACACGCCGAGCCCGAGCTGACGGCCAAGCGAAAANTCCCCGGTCGAGTTGGCATACGGGGACTTGGCGCCCACAGGCGCCTCCGCGTTGCCGAACGACTCCAGCGCGCTGTCAGCCACCGTCAGCGCAAGCTTGCCGTCAGGCATCGGTGTGGCATCCCGGTCAGGCAACAGGCTAGCGCTCTGGACCGTCCAATCGACGGTGGGGAGCGGTGCCAGGTCGACCATCGAGATGGGAACGGCGTAGCCGTCCGGTGTGGCGACGTCTGGCACGGGCCGCCATGTCGCGGAGTCCAACCGGTCGACCGGGTCACGCTCTTTCACCACCAGGGGCCCGACGGCGGCGGGACGCCGCGGCGGTGATCCGAGTCCCGGGTGGAGCACCTCGTGCAGGCGAGGGTTGTCGTGTGGCTCGACTTCGCCCGGCTCGTCGTCGAGCGCAGCGTTCGCGTCCGACAGAGGTGGCGGCGGTATCGGGTCGAGTCGCCGTGCCGTCCATCCTTCCGGAATGGGCAGCCTCGTCGCGGTGCTGAGCTCTGGCGGGACACGTGGCAGCATGTCCGCTGGAGGGGGCGATGCCTGTGCCGNGTTCGCCGTCATCTCGAGCGGGACAGGGAAGTCGGTGTGATCAATCGGTGCCGAGCCGGTGTGTCCTGCAAGTGGCAGAGGTTGCTCAAAACGGTCCGACGTCGCACGACGAGCTTGCATCGATGCGGTCGACACCGTGTCGACAACGAGACGATACGGGTTGTACAGCGTGTATACGCTGTACTGTTCTACGTCTTCGATGTCGAGCACCACGCGTGTGGTCTGTTCCGGATGAGTGCCGACACGGATCTCTGCGACGAGGTCGCCGTCATCGAACGCGAGCGTGGCCTGGCGCAATGGAGGCAGTGCATACGTGCCGCTCAGATCGAAGAACAACCGTGCCGGTCCCTCGAGGCGCTCGGTCTCGTATCGCACTTCGTCGTCGAGCTCGATTGTCACGCGAACCAGGTCATCGAGCGGCTCCCGGTGGATGGCGCGGAGCCGCACCGGTCGGTCGAGGCGACGAAGTTGTTCAAGGCGCTCGACGATGCGCGGCACGAGCGAGCTCGNGGGGTATTCTCGTTCGAGCATGGCGAGCAACGTGACACCGGTATCCTTGTCGAGAGGCTGACGATAGCGGTCGAACGCCTGCGTAGCCAGGCCGGCGGCTTGCCAGAGCGCGTTGTCGCTGTATCCACTCCGGGGGTAGAGGCGCACGATCTCCTGATAGTCGGCGATGGCCTCTCGCCATTGCTCGAGCGTCGCAGGCTCGTCGGTCGGTGCCCGGAGCTCACGCTCCTGGCTCAGCGCGGCAGTGTAGAAGTCGTGGGCCGTGGCAGCGTGAAGCCGGGCATCGCCGGCCAGCGCGATCAATAGCGCTGTCGCCAGCAAAACCGCGAACCACCCCGGTCGCAGCGTCGTTGTGGGTTGGCGTGTCATAGGTCTGTTTTCCAGTGAATGGAACCAGTTCACCCGCATGTATCGACCGCCGTGATGTAAAGCTGNAGGGCATTGTGTGAAATTGTGATCACCCGGACTGAGCGCGGGAGCGGGCGGACGGGACGCCGCCTCGGAGCGTCAGCGTAGCTGCAGGTCGACCTGTTCGAAATAGTCGGGTGTGACCAGCACCTCGCGCGCCTTTCCGCCGCTGCCGACAGACACGAGGCCATCGGCCTCCATCATGTCGACCAACCTGGCGGCTCGACTGAAGCCGATGCGCAATCTGCGCTGCAGATACGAGATGGAGGCCTGACCGGCGGCTACCACCAGCCGGGACGCCTCGTCGTACAGGTCGTCCTTCTCGAAAGCGACCGTGTCCGCCTGCTTCTCCTCGGCCGTGATGGCCTGGTCGTAGGCTGGGCTACCTTGTTNCCGGAGGAAGCCGCAAAGCCGCGCCGTTTCCTGTTCGGAGATATACGGCCCATGGACCCGGACGAGACGCGAAGAGGCCGGGGGCAGGAAGAGCATGTCACCACGACCCAGGAGTTGCTCGGCGCCGTTGCAATCGAGGATGGTTCGCGAATCGACCTTCGAGGACACCCGGAACGCGATCCGTGCCGGGAGGTTGGCTTTGATGAGGCCGGTGATCACGTCAACCGACGGGCGTTGCGTGGCGAGAATCAGGTGGATGCCGACGGCGCGGGCCATCTGGGCGAGACGGGCTATCGATTCCTCGACCTCGTTGCCGGCAATCATCATGAGATCGGCCAGCTCGTCGATGGCGAGGATGATCGACGGCAGCGGTGTGAGCGTGTCGTCGGCCGAATCGCCGGCAGCCCCACGGGCCTTCCGTCTCTTCGGAGTCTCCTGCAACTGGCGGCGGATGTTCCGGTTGTACTGATCGAGATTGCGCACGCCTTCGGCCGCCAACCGCTTATACCGCTCCTCCATCTCGCGAACGGCCCACCGCAACGCGTTGGCCGCCATTTTCGGTTCAACTACGACCGGCGTCAGCAAATGCGGAATGTCCTCATACATGCCGAGCTCGAGCCGTTTCGGGTCTATCAAGATGAGACGCGCCTCGGCGGGGGTTGCCCGGTAGAGGATGCTGGTCAGCATCGCATTCATCGCCACACTCTTGCCGGTGCCGGTCGAACCGGCGATGAGCAGGTGCGGCATCGTGGCCAGGTCGTCCGTGACAGGCTCTCCGTGGATTGTCCGGCCCAAGGCCAGGGTCAGCTTGGAGCTCGACTGGCGATACGGGTCGGACTCGAGCATCTGGCGCAGCGAAATCTGCTCTCGGACACGGTTGGGGATCTGGATGCCGACCGTGGACTTGCCGGGCAGTCGCTCGATCAGGACAGCTTCGGCCTGCATGGCCAGGCACAGATCGTCTGCCAACCCGGTCACTTTTCCATACTTCACGCCGGCATCCGGCTTGAACTCGAAGGTGGTCACGACCGGCCCGGGGTGAATCTGCACGACGGCCCCTTCGACGGAAAACTCCCGGCACTTGTCCTCGAGNAGTCGTGCGTTGTCCATCAGCTCCCGTTCGTCGAACTTGTACCGATCGCGTGGCGGGTCCAGCAGGGATAGGGGNGGCAACGTAAATGCGCCTTGCCGACGCTCGGCTGGTGTCTTCGTTGCCGGCTCGGTAAGCGGCAACGGGAGGGACTCAGGCTGCGGGGCCTTGATCGCCGGTGTCGGGACCGCCGCGGCGGGCCGGCGGGCCCGAGCCCGCTTCCGTTCCTGGGATGTGGAAGCGGCCTTGGCCAGCACCTCGGTGCGAGCCGACGAGGCCCCCGTCCTGTCCAGGTGCTTCTTGAGCACACTCCGCCGTTCTCGCTCGCGCCGGCGATCGGTCCACCAGTCGCGGAAGAAACGGGTCGCGCGCGCGTAAGACTGTGCGACTACCGCCCCGGTGGCGCTGAACAGCCGCCCGAATGAGAGCTGCGTGGTGAGAATGAGTGCCAGAAAGAGCAGCGTCAGGATGACGATAATCGAGCCGGTTCGGTTGAGATACTCCGACAGCAGCGCGCCGAGCCATCCGCCAATGTAGCCGCCGGCTCGAAACGTGCGGGCCGGTGGAGCGCCGACGTCGAAGGCCAGGCTGAGAAAGGAGGCCGTGCACCCGATCGTCAGGGCCATGCCGGTCACCTTCGTATAGAGCGCGTCGATCCGTCGGCACCAGAAGGAATGCCACCCCAACGTCACCAGAACGACCGGCAGGAGATAGGCCGTGAACCCGATGACCTGATAGGACAGCTCTGCGAGAAACGCCCCTACCCGTCCCGCGAAGTTAGCAGGCGGTTCCTGTCCGCCCGTGTTGAAGAACCACACCGGGTCGGCCGGGTCGTAGGTCGCGAGCGCGATCATCCAGAACAAGGCGGTGGCGAACAGCACCACGCCGAGAAACTCACTCACCCGTCGGGACAAGATGGATCCAGACACGTGTCAGATCTCCATGATGACCGGCAACACGAGTGGGCGCCGGCCCACTCGCTTGCGAAACAACCGTTGTAGCTCGATACGCACGCGCTCGGTGAGGAGCNCCTGATCGGACCGCTCGTCGGGACCGGCCCCGTCGATGACCGCTACCAAGAGTTCGGGCAGCGTCTCGAGCAGGGTATCGGTCTGTTCGTCCACAACGACCCCGCGTGTAATCACATCCGGGGTCCCTTCCACATGGCCCTCCTGACGATTGATGGCGATGACCGGCACCACCACGCCGTCCCCCGCCAGGTGTCTCCGATGACGCAATACCTCGTCGCCGACCTCGCCTGACCGCGTGCCGTCGATGAGCGCGCGACCGGTGGCCACTCGGCCGTCGATTCGGCCTTCGCCCGGCGCCAGTCGGATCACGTCGCCGTCCTCGGCGAGCAGCACCGTCGTCCGGCCGCCCGTCACCCGGGCCGCAACTCGGGCATGTTCGGCGAGATACCGGTACTCTCCGTGTATCGGCACGAAGAACCGTGGTCTGACCAGGGAGAGCATCAATTTGAGCTCCTCGGCGCTGCCATGTCCCGAAACGTGCACCCGTTTGCGGTCTTCGTGAATCACCTCGGCGCCGCGACGCGCGATGTGGTTCATCACCCGGCCGATGGCTCGTCGGTTACCCGGAATCGCTCGCGCCGAGAACACCACCACGTCGTCGCGTTCGAGCTTGACGTGGCGATGGTCGTCGATGGCAATTCGCGACAGCGCCGCCAACGGTTCGCCCTGCGAGCCGGTCGCCATGCACACCACATCCCGGGCGGGGTAGTCCTTGACCTCGCTGTCGCGGATCTGCAGCCCGGCCGGTAGCCGGAGGTGACCAAGCCGGGCGGCGATCTGGGTGTTCTGGATGACCCCTCGCCCAGCGAACGCCAGCTTGCGGCCAAACTGGGCCGCGAGGTCGGCGATGATCTGGATCCGATGCAGGCTGGAGGCGAAAGCGGCAATCACAATCTTCCCGGTCGCGCTGCTGAAGACCTCCTCGAGACCATCCACCACGTCCAGCTCAGACCCGGTGAACCCGGGACGCTCGATGTTCGTGCTGTCGCCGAACAGGGCGAGAACGCCGGTGCGTCCCAGTTCGGCGAAGCGGTGTATGTCGAGGGGTTGGTCATCGAGTGGAGTCTGATCGAACTTGTAATCCCCAGTGTGCACGAGGGTGCCCGCAGGGGTGTGGACCGCCACCGCCACGCAGTCCGGCATGCTGTGTGTCACCCGGATGAACTCGACGGTCACGTCGCCCACAGTGACGGTGTCGCCCGGTGCCACCTGGCACAACCGATTCGCGGCATCCAAGCCATGCTCTTCCAGCTTCGGAGACACGAGTGCCAGCGTGAGCGGCGTTCCGTACACGGGCCCGTCGAGGAGCGGCCAGACATACGGCAGCGCGCCGATGTGGTCCTCGTGCCCATGGGTCAGCACCACGGCCGCAAGATGGCCGACACGTTCCTGCAGATAGCCGAGATCGGGAATGACCAGGTCGACTCCCAGCAGCTCTGGACCAGGGAACATGGCGCCTGCGTCGATGAGGATGGCCGTGTCATCCCAGACTACCAGGAGCATGTTCATGCCGAACTCGCCCAACCCGCCGAGCGGGATGACGTCGAGCCTCGGTCCGGTTGGCGCACGTGCGGCAGGTGTCGAGGTCATGGCNGTCGCCGTACGTGCCTACGGACGCACTGGGCTCAACGAGGAATCCGCCGCGGCGTGTCCATCCGCCCGGGGAGGGCGGAACACTGCGGCATCGCCGGTAGAGACCGGCCTCACCGTTCCCTCGGTGTCAGACGCCTGGGTGCGTCCAGGGTAGGGCAACCGAACGCGGTCACTCGTGACGACACGGCGTATCCGGCGCCGAGCCAACGCGACCGACCGCAGGCTACTGTAGCACAGGTCGACTCGACGCGGAGTCACCAAGGCTCACCCGTAGCGTCTCGGCGAGAGTGGCCAGATCCACGAGATCCAGCGTTTCCGGACGGCGTTCGGATGCCAGTCCGGCCCTGTCGAGCAGTTCCCGCGGTGAGACTGTCGAGACCGTGCTGGCGAACGGGCCAAACGCATTGAGCAGCGTCTTGCGTCGCAGGGTGAACAGACGACGAACCAACTGCTCGAAGAGGGCGTGATCGGCGATCGTCACCGGCGGCGAGCGAAACCTGAGCGTCACGACGGCGGACCGCACACGTGGGGGTGGCCGGAAGGCTCCTGGCGGCACCGTGAACACCCGCTCTGCATCGGCAGCGACGCGGGTCAGAATCGCCAGTGGGCCGTACGTCCGCGAGCCGGGGGCAGCCACGATCCGGTCGGCGACTTCACGTTGCAGCATCAGCGTGGCATCACGGAAGCAGCGGTGTGTCCGTTGGGCGGTCAACAGCTGGAACAGGATGGGCGACGACAGGTTGTATGGCAAGTTGGCAACCACCCGGACTGGCCTGGACCCGTGTGATCCAGCCGCCGCGGCAACCAACTCGGCAAGATCCTGAGTCAGGATGTCGCCTGTTATGACCTGCACGTGCGGTGGCGCTATTCGACCCAGGCTCGTCGCCCGGTCACGGTCGACCTCCACCGCCACCACCTGGGCTCCGCAGGCCGCGATTGGCAGCGTGAGCTGACCGTTGCCAGGGCCAATCTCGACGAACAGCTCATCTGGGTCGGGCCGGATCACTGCCAGCAGCTTCGAGACCCACGCCGGCTCGAGGAAGTGCTGACCAAACCGTTTTCGCGCGGGCAGTTTGGGAACGCCGGGGCTCGCGTGTCGCGCACCTGTCGGGCGCCCCGATCCTCCTGACCTCTTCATTCTCTTCGGCGGGCCCGTTTCGCACCGGTCTGTTTCTGTGTCCGGGCACCTCCCCGTGCCGGGGAGGTGTCACCGCCGTCGGCGATGTAGCGACACTCGTTCCGGACACGACAGCGGTCGCACAGTGGACGCGGCTTGCAAATACGCCGGCCGTGCAATATCAGCGTGTCTGATGCCACAACCCAGCGTGCCTTTGGAAGGGCGGCCCCCAGCTGCCGCTCCACAACCACCGGGTCAGCGGACGATGCGATGCCCAGGCGGTTGGCCACGCGGAGCACATGCCGGTCGACTGGCAGCCCCGGTACGCCGAGCGCGTGGCTGAGCACCACGTTGGCGGTCTTGCGGCCGACACCCGGCAGCCGCACCAGCGCGTCGAGATCTGGAGGGACCTCGCCGTCGTGGTGTTCGACCAGGGCCCGCGCCATCCCAACGAGCGACCGAGACTTGGCGCGATAGAAACCGGTTGGTTGAATCTGCGGCTCGAGCACCTCTGGCGTGGCCGCCGCAAGTGCCGCTGGCGTGGGGTAGCGTGCGAACAAGCGTGGGGTTACCTGATTCACCCGTTCGTCAGTGCACTGTGCCGACAGCATCGTCGCCGTCAGCAGCTCGTAGGGGTTTCGATAGATCANCTCCGTGAACGCGCCTGGATGCTGCGCCTCGAGCCGTCGCANGAGGCGACGGGTGACCGGTGGGGAGTGCACCGGCTCCGTCAGCGTGGCGGTGCGTGTGGCTGACACGCCATCATCTTACCAGGCGGTTCCGGCTGACTCAGTGCACCGCCGGCTTGTTCCAGCCCGCGTTTCCGCCGGCCTCGCTGCACGACCGCAGGTGCTCTTGCAGCGCGTTGATCAGATTCGGCACGAATCCCAAAGGCACGACGACTCGGGACCGCACTGGGGCCTTCAGCAGGCGCTCGGTAGCTGCTTCCCGGACCGCCTTCTCGGTGGGCGGCAAGACTTCGCAGAACGTCAGGGTGAAGTCGAATGGCGTGTGAGAGATCGAACAAAAATTGGCGTAGGTTCGTGGCGTGTCAGACGCCTCGTCGGGCACGATCGTGAAGTTGATCTGTTTGCGCTCGCTCATTCGGTTCAGCCTGTCCTTCCTGCTTGTCAAGAGGTCAATCGCTAGTAGCGCCGCATGACACCGACGACCACACCCTGCACTTGCACCTCGTCGGATTTTACGATGATCGGAGCAATGGTGTCGTTGGCTGGCTGCAGACGGATGTGGCCGTTCTCACGGTAGAACTTCTTCAGCGTGACCTCCGACCCTTCCAGCAACGCGATCACCATCTCGCCGTTTTGCGCCGTCTGGCGGTCCTCGACCACCACGAGATCCCCATCTCGGATCTGCTCGTCGATCATCGAGTTGCCACGAACCCGAAGGGCGTAGGTGTCACGTGTGCCGACGAGGTCTTCAGGGACGGTGACGGTCTCTTCGCTCACCACCGCTTCGATTGGCACACCGGCGGCGACGTAACCAAGCAGCGGGAGGTCGAGCGCCCGTTCCCCCATTCTCGTGGGCACTACTTCGACCGACCGGCTCCTGTTCCAGGCGCGTCGAATGAATCCCTTGTCCTGCAGGTTTGTCAGGTGCTTGTGTACGGTTGCCAGCGAAGACAGGCCGAAGCGGCGCCCTATCTCCTCGAGACTCGGCGCATAGCCGAATTTTGCGATGAACTCATTCAGGTAGTCCAGGATTTCCCGCTGTCGCTTGGTGAGAGGCTGCATCCTGCGTTCTCCTGTTCGACGTGAGGGTGCGCTCCACCGCCAGCGAAGAGCACTCCGTTTGACCCGCGTTGCGATGGTACGCAAACAAAAAGCGAAAATCAAGTTGACCGGGTGACGCTCCACGCCAACAGCAGGCCGGTCGACGCCGCATCGCTAGGATCCCCTTCATGCAGCGTGTGTACCACCGGCTCTTCGCGTCTGGTACGATCCCACTGTGGAGTTGCCGATTGCGCTTGGCCCCCCGGTTGCCGACGGAGTCGATGTCGTCGGCTTCGGCCTCAACACCATCGACCTGATTGCCGTCGTCGGTCAGTATCCGGCTCCGGACACCAAGCAGCCGCTGGCCGATTTCGTTGAACGCCCAGGTGGGCAGGCCGCGACCTCGATGACCGCCTGCGCTCGTCTCGGGTGGCGGGCGCGGTATGTCGGCCGATTCGGGAATGATGCCCGGGGACGGCTGGCCCGCGAGGCGCTCGAGCGAGACGGGGTGGATCTGTCCGCCTGCGAGGTCGTCGCCGCACCGCAGCCAATCTCCCTGATCCTCGTCGACGAGACGGGGAGACGTACCGTCATGTGGAGCCGGGCGCCCGGGCTCAATCTGGCGGCGGCCGACGTCAACCCTCACGTGGTCACCTCTGGTCGTGTCCTGCTGGTCGATTGTCATCAGACTGCTGCGGCGACCCGGGCAGCCGCCTGTGCACGCCGTGCCGGACTGCCGACCATGATCGACGTGGAAGCGGTGCGACCCGGTATCGAAGACTTGCTTTCGGAAGTTGACTTGATCGTCACGGCCCGATCCTTTCCCGAAGCATTCACGGGCGTTTCCGGGATCGGTTCGGCCCTGGAGGCGATGGCCCAGCGATTCAAAGCGGCCCTGGTCTGCACGACGCTCGGAGCAGAGGGGAGCCTGGCGATCGTGGGAGGGAGGGAGATTCAGACGCCCGGTTTCCGCGTTCCGGTCGTCGACACGACGGGCGCGGGCGACGTTTTCCGCGGGGGCTTCATCGCCGGCTGGCTGTTAGCGGGCGGGTCTCGGCCCCAGGCCGAGGACATCTTGACGTATGCCAACGCCGTCGCGGCGTTGAAGTGCGGGGCGCTCGGCGCCCGGACCGCCATCCCGGACCGCCCGCAGGTCCAGCACCTCCTGGCGGAGACGGGGCGCGGGATGTAACCAGTGGGCCCGGCGGCGGTCTAACCTGATGAAGCTGCCGGAAACCGGACGACCTGTGGTCGGACCGGTTCGGAGGAGGGATGAGGTCAGTCGGGGCGATCGAGCCGAACACCGAGTTGCGAGCGGGGTGGAGGGAGTTGCTGTCCGGGTCATCCGATCTGGTCGCCGCAGGGACCGAGCGGTACGGGACCGACGAGGACCTCGTGCGAGGCTGTCTCGCCGGGAGCCCGGGCGCCTTCGACCTCTTCGTCGAGTTGCACCAGCGTGCGGTCTATCGACTCTGCTATCGCTTTGTGGGCAACCACGAGGACGCGGCTGATCTGTCGCAAGAGGTCTTCCTTCGGGCGCACAGAGGGCTGACGAGATTCCGCGCGAAGTCCTCTCTGTCGACCTGGCTGTATCGCATCGGCGTCAACGTGTGCCTGAACCGGGTCAGCGCGAAACGGCATGCGACAGAGCCGCTGGAGCTCGATCGCCAGCGAGATCCCCGCGCGGTCGATCCGGTCGAGAACATCGATCGCGGCGTGCGCGCGGCCCGGCTACGCACGGCGATCGCGCAGCTCCCACCCAGACAACGGGCGGTGGTCATCCTGCGTGTGTATCATGAGTTACCCCATCAGGAGATCGCGGCGATTGTGGGCAGCTCGGTCGGCGCGGTGAAGGCGAACTTCTTTCACGCCTTGGGCAACCTCAGACGCCTACTGGGCCGCGAGACGGTGAGCAAGTGAGACTGGTGAGACACGCACGTCCAGCCGAACTGATCGACCTGGCAGAAGGGGGCGGCACGCAGGATGTGGCCCAGCATGTCGAGCAATGCTCGGAATGCCGGAAACGGCTGCGTGGCCTGCGGACGATGATTGCTCTCAATGAGATGGCTCGTGACGCCGACGGCGGTGACGTGCCGGAGACGTCGCCGCTGTTTTGGACGCATTTTCCGGGACGGGTGCGAACCGCCCTCGAGAGCGCCGTACATCGGGAGCGAATATGGTGGCCTGATCCTCTGACAGCCCCACGGGCAGTCCTTGCGCTGAGTGCGGCGCTCCTTGTCGGACTTGTGGCCGGGTTCGTGGTCTCGCGCATGCCGGTCAGCGGGTGGACGGACCGGCAGGGTACGATTGTGATGGGCGAGGCCGCGGGCGGCGCGACGGTGGTGGACCAACAGGTCGCCGGGGAGGGAGCATTCCCCACCTTTCCGGAACTGGCGGGCTCGGTAAATGAAGATGAAGGTGATCCAGGGTGGGCACTGGTGCTGCACATGGCTGAATCGGCGCGGTGGGACGATGCGACGCCGATCGACGTGTTCGTCTCCGACGGGGCAGCCGACCGGGCGCTGTACGAGCTGTCGGTTGCAGAGCGACGGGAGCTGAAGCGTCTCCTCGAAGTCGAAATTGGCGCGACCGGATCGGGACCATCATGAGGACCTCGACCGTGGCGGCGAGGGAACGACGGCCGACGGCCCGGTGGTGGGCGCTCGCCCTGTCTGGCGCGCTGGCTATGCTGCTGCTGTCGACAGGCACCACACTGGCTCAGCCGCGACCGCTCGCGCCAGAGTTGGGACCTGACCTGACGCCAGCCGAGATTCAGCGGTTGTTCGACGCATACGTGATAGTGCAGGCCCAAGAGGCCTTGGAGCTGAGCGACGACCAGTTCGCACCATTCGTGTCCAAACTGAAACGCTTGCAGGAGCTGCGGCGCCGCAATCAGCAGGAGGAACAGCGCCGGCTGCGCGCCATTCAGCGTCTGGAGACGCGGCAGCAGGTCAGCGATGAAGAGATAGAGACACGGCTCCGCGAACTGGACGACCATCGCGTGCAGGCGGCCGAGGCGGTTCGGGCGGCCTACGCCGATATCGACAGTGTCCTGGCGCTGCCACAGCGGGTGCGCCTCCGGACCTTCGAACAACGAATGGAGCGGCGGAAACTTCAGATGGTCATGCGCGCCGGGCAGGCCCGGCGCGGGCAGCCCCCGCAGCGACGCCAGCGCGCCACCCCCCCTCGATAGCACCCCTGCGCGGACCCGGCGTGCCTGGCATACCCGGTATACTTGGACCCGTGGGTGTCAGGTTCACCGGACCGCTGTTGCGTTGCGCCAGAGGAGCGCTCCCAATGCGCCGCCGCCTGGCGGTCGTGGGAGCAGCCGGCGGCATCGGCCTGGCGACCTTGGTCGCCAACGGGATGCAAGCCGCCGATTCACTCACCTCCGACGATGGGGCCAAGCTGGAGGAGAAACTGGTCTCCATCCTCCGACACGCTGACACGGCAGAGCCGGAGGAACAGATCACTTCGCTGCTCGAAGGTGAAATCAACGCATACCTCAGGTTCCAAGGGGCGGCGCGTCTTCCGATCGGTCTCACGGAACCGAAACTGCAGATTGGAGAAGGAGGAATCGTCTCGGCCGAAGCGGTCGTCGATCTGAACCTGATCCGGGAGCAACGCGCGCGTGACTGGCTCGACCCGCTCCAGTATCTCGCAGGACGGCTCCCCGTGACCGCTAGTGGCAGGATCCGGTCTGGGGACGGACTGGCCGAGGTCGACATCGAGTCGGTAACGCTTGCTGGCGTTCCCGTACCGGTGCAAGTACTGCAAGAGCTCGTGGGCTACTACACGCGGACGCCCGATCACCCCAACGGCACCAGGCTTGATGAGCCGATCTCACTCCCGTACCGGATCGCCGAACTGCGACTGTCGCCGGGCCGGGCGATCATCGTGCAGTAAGTGCGGCGCCGGTGATCGCCTGGGCGGCTTGAGACGGAGCGGTCCGACGTGAGCCCCGATTCCAGACGCCCCCCTCTCGGCGAGCTACTGCAGCGGGAGCTGCGGTTTCAAAAAGGTGTCGGGCCGCGGAGAGCAGCCGAGTTGGCCCGCGCAGGGCTGCGCACGTGCGACGACCTCCTGCATCGGTTTCCGATCCGCTTCGAGGATCGCAGCAAGCTCCGACGGTCTGCCGAGCTCCAGCCGGGCGACATGGCGGCACTGTGTGGCGAGGTGGTCAGCGCCGGTCTGCGGCGAACCCGACGTCGTGGATTCAGCTTGTTCGAAATGCTGGTCCGGGACGAGGGCGGCATGTTCCGCGTCGTCTGGATGAATCAGCCGTTTCTGCAAGAGGTGTTCTCGTCGGGGCAACGGGTCGCCTTCTACGGCAAAGTGGAGTGGCGCGACCCGGGCGGACTGCGGCTGACGAACCCGCAGTACGAGCTGGTCGAATCCGGGGACGGCGTCGATGCCGACGGGGACGAGGGCATGCACACTGGCCGCATCGTCCCGGTCTACGAGCGAATCGGGTCACTCACCACAAAGCAGCTCCGGAGCCTGGTCTTTGACGTGCTGCGGCAGTTGCCGTCGGTGTTGAACGATCCGCTCCCCCCCGAGCTCCGGCGGCGCCGTGGATTGCCCGTCCTGCGGGAAGCTCTCTGGGCCGCGCATTTTCCCGAACCCGGAACGTCGCTCGACCTACTCGACCGGTGCCGGGCGCCGGCGCAGGTGCGGCTCATCTTCGAAGAGCTGTTCCTGTTTCAGCTTGGGCTCGGTCTTCGGCGGCGTGCGCGCGGCCAGGAGCGCAAGCCCCGCGTGATCCGGGTCGACGATGCGGTCCGGCGGTCGGCTCTGGCTGTGTTGCCGTTCAGATTGACACCGGGCCAGAAGACCGCGTTGCGGACGCTCGTCGACGACATGTGCTCGCCCCGACCCATGAACCGTCTGTTACAGGGTGACGTCGGGTGCGGCAAGACCATCGTGGCGCTTTTGGCCGCACTCGTCGCAATGGAGAACGGGCTCCAGGTTGCCTTCATGGCACCGACCGAGTTATTGGCGGAGCAACACCATCATTCCATCCGGAGGCTCCTCGCCTCCGCGCGGTTCCGGGTCGTCTCGCTGACCGGCAGCGCGGGCGCGAAAACGAGGCGGGAGGCGGTGACCGCAATTGAGACCGGCGCGGCCGATTTGGTGGTCGGCACCCATGCGCTGGTGCAGCGCGAGGTCCGGTTCCAAGAGCTCGGGCTGGTAGTGATCGATGAGCAGCACCGGTTCGGCGTGCTGCAACGCGCCACGCTGCGAGACAAGGGGTGCCAGCCCGATGTGCTCGTGATGACGGCGACACCGATTCCACGCACGCTGGCACTGACCAGCTATGGTGATCTCGACGTGTCGGTCATTCGAGATCTGCCGCCGGGGCGTCGGCCCGTGCGGACAAAGGTGGAGCCCGAGTCGAGACGGGAGGCCGTGTACGACTTTGTCCGGCGCCGGTTGCGAGCGGGGCGGCAAGCCTATGTAGTGTACCCGTTGGTGGAGGAGTCGGCCAAGATCGATCTGAAGGCGGCCACGGGCATGGCCGACACCCTGGCAACCTTGTTTCCCGACTACGCTGTCGGTCTGTTGCACGGCCGGATGAAGTCCCTGGATCGCGACGCCATCATGCGCCGCTTCGAGGCCGGCGACATCCAGCTACTGGTGGCGACGACGGTCGTCGAGGTGGGTGTCGACGTGCCAAACGCCGCGGTCATGGTAGTTGAGCACGCCGAGCGATTCGGGCTGGCGCAGTTGCACCAATTGCGCGGACGCGTCGGCCGCGGGGCGCATCAATCCTACTGCCGGCTGCTCTATCAGGGGCCATTGAGCGACATGGCGCGTGCTCGTCTGAAGGCGCTGGCCGGGACGTCGGATGGGTTCGAGATCGCCGAGCAGGATCTGCTGCTTCGCGGTCCGGGCGAGATGCTGGGCACACGGCAGTCAGGTGTTCCCACGCTGCGCGTCGCGCACCTGATCCGCGACCACGATCTGATGGAAATCGCTCAGCGTGAGGCCTTCGAGGCGCTCCGGAAAGGCGATGTCGCGGCGCCGGTGCTCGCGCGTCTCGACGCGACCTGGACGGAGCGATTCGGGCTGGCGGGCGTGGGCTGATGCGTGTGATCGGTGGCACCCTCAAAGGACGGCGATTGTTCTCGCCGGGCTGGGCTGGGCTACGCCCCACATCGGACCGGCTGCGCGAGACGTTGTTCAACGTGCTGGGTGCGCGTGTCGAAGACGCGAGGGTGCTCGATGGATGCGCCGGCACCGGGGCGGTGGGCATCGAGGCGTTGAGTCGCGGAGCCGGGCACGTGGTCTTTGTCGAGCAGGATCCGCGGGCGGTCGCGCTGATCAAGCGCAACGTGGCGCACTGCGGACTGACCGACCGGTGTACCATCCGGCGCGCGGCTCTGCCGGCGGCACTGGAGCACGTCCCGGAGGAATCGTTCGATCTCGTGCTGCTCGACCCACCCTATGGCGCGTCGGACATCGGTGCGATACTGACGGCAGTTGCCACGCATCTGCGGCCACAGGCTCTGGTGGTGCTCGAGCGTGCGCGGCGTGACCTTCCTCGCGTGGAACCGGCGCTGGAATCGCTCCGGGTGGTGCGTGCGGGGGACAGTGTTCTCGAGCTGTATGCCCCGGCCACGCGCGGCCGGGATGCGGACGGAACGGAGTGAAACCTAATGACGACCAGCCCTTCTGCGCGGATAGCCGTCTACCCTGGCACATTCGATCCGCTGACAAATGGTCACGTCGACATCATTCAGCGTGGCGCGGCGCTGTTCGACCGCATTGTCGTGGCGATTCTCGTCAACCCGGCGAAGGCCCCACTGTTCACCGTCGAGGAGCGGGTCGAAATGACTCGAGCGGCCTTCAAGTCGCAACCCGACGTCGAGGTCGACACCTTTGATGGACTCCTGGTCGAGTATGCCCGGCAGCGTCAGGCGACCGTGATCGTGAGAGGGCTGCGAGCGATCTCCGACTTCGAGAACGAGATGCAGATGGCACTGATGAACCGTCATCTGAGCTCGACCATCGAGACCGTGTTGATGATGCCGGCTGAGGCCTACACCTATCTGAGCTCGCGGCTCGTCAAGGAGGTGTTTGCGCTCGGGGGGTCGGTGCGAGGACTGGTGCCGGAACTGGTGGAAGCTCGGCTTCGGGAGAAGACAGGCGTGGGGAGTGGGCTGCGTGTCTGATGCCATGCGCCTCGCCGACCGCCTCGACAGGGTCCGCGCGTCGCAGACGCAGCAGGTGCTGGTGGCGGTCGAGCGGCTCCGGCAACAGGGCGTCGAGGTCATCGACCTCGGCGCCGGTGAACCCGATTTTCCGACGCCAGACCACGTCAAGATCGCCGCGGCGGCCGCCATCGAGGACAACTTCACGAAATACACCGCCGGTGCCGGCATCATCGGACTGCGGGAGGCGATCGCGACCCACTACGCCGAGCGATACGGTGCGGCCTACGACGCGACCGGCGTCGTGGTGACCGCGGGTGGCAAGCAGGCCCTCTACAATATCGCCGTGGCGCTGTTTGGGCCGGGCGACGAGGTGATCACCCATGTTCCGGGGTGGCCGTCTATCGTCGAGCAAGTCCACCTGGCCGGCGCCGAACCGGTCGGCGTGCGTACGTCGGCCGAAGAGGGGTTCGAGCTTCGGGCCGAGTCGGTACTCGAGGCGTTGACCCCTCGCACGCGGGGCATCGTCATAAACAGCCCGGCCAACCCAACGGGCGCGGTCATGAGCGAAACCGAGCTGCACCGGCTGGCTGACGGGCTTGGCGACCGTGACGTGTGGGTCATCCTCGATCTGTGCTACGAACAGCTCATCTATGACGACACGCCGCACAATCTACCCGGTGTCCTGCGCGATCGGCTTGGAGACCGGGCGGTGCTGGTCGGGTCCGCTTCGAAGAGCTACGCGATGACCGGTTGGCGCTGTGGGTGGCTCCTGGCGCCGGTCGCCGTGGCGGAGGCGGCGAACGCCGTGCAAAGCCACTCGACGTCGCACGCGACGTCGATCACGCAGCATGCGACGCTGGCGGCGCTCACCGGTCCGCAGGCGTGCGTGGCTGCGATGCGCGATGAGTATCGGACCCGCCGCGACACGTTGTTCGACTGGATGAATTCAGACGCTCGCTTTCAAGTGGTCCGGCCAGCCGGCGCGTTTTACCTGTTTCCTGACGTCTCCGAGTTGCTCTCGCCCGACGAGAGGCGCACATCCGCCGATCTCGCGCTGGCGCTTCTCAACGAGGCGCACGTAGCGGTGACACCGGGTGAAGCATTCGACGCACCGGGTTTTATCCGCGTCTCCTACGCCGCCTCGATGGAGCAGCTTCGCGAGGCCTGGACCCGCATTCAGCAGTTTCTCGGCTGACGCGCCGGCTGACGCCGGCGACCCCAAACCGGCGAGCCGGCAGATCACGGTGACTCTGGACATCGGCAGGATGCGGAGGTCGCGACGAGAACGGTGTCCTGGGCAGGCTTCCGTCTGGCAAGGCGCGAGGAGGGAGCAGCCAGGCGAGCTGTGACCCCGGAGAGCAGAAGGCGCGACGCAGGCCCGCGCGGACGCCTGGCCAGGAGACCTAGGGCGGCGGTCGATTCGTGACGAGCACGACGGTTTCGAGGTCCGTGCTCGAGTCGGGCCATACGAGGGTGCGGATCGTGAGGCTTCCTGTGTTCAGATACTCGACACGGCCGAGCTCATGGGCCGTGACACCATGGGCACGAGCTAGTCGAAGATCCTCCTCGGCGAGCACACAGAGCACCGGCTCGCTCGACTCCAGAAAGGCCTGAACCTGCTCCTGAGACGATAGGTCGACATGAGGGCGTCCGGTATAGAAGACAAGGTTCCGCACAAAGACCCGATAGCGCCCATATGGAATAGTCTCCGCACCCGCGGCCCGAAGGAGCGCAGACATCTCTTGGACAGGCTCCGCGCCGGGTCGGGACAGTGTGATGTACTGCGCCGTCAGGGTAGCCAGCACCGAGCCGATGACCACGGCGACCGGGATCAGCCGTTGTCGAGCGGAGAAGGCGACGAGCGATACCCCCAACCCGGAAACCGCCAGCAGGACGGACCCAACGAGTACCATGGCCGGTGACACCCCGAGCAGGAGCGGCTGGGCACGGTAGAGGAGCACGCCCAAAAGCACCAGCACAGAGCCGGATATGGCCCCGGCCGCAGCCAGAAGATGGTCGCGGGGCGGCTTCTGCTCCGGCGGGTCCTGTCCCGCGAGCCGGCGAGAGACGGCCCGGGCGAGAAGAATGGCGAGCGGTGGCAGGACCGGGAGGATGTAGCGCGGCTGCTTGCCGGTGGACAGCGTATAGAACAGCCACGGCATCAGGGTCCACACCGCAAGCCAGATCTCGACCGGCCGAAGGTGACGGGCGCGCTGCGCCAGACGTCGAATCGGTTGCCACCAGACGAGCATGAACGGCGACCACGGCAACAGTCCGCCCGCGACAATTGGCAGGTAGTACCAGAGCGGACGCGGCGCGTTGTATCGGATGGTGGCAAACCGTTGCACGTTCTCGTCGATGAAAAACCGTTCCAGGTAGGCGACTCCATGAGTGGTCGTCATCGCAGCGAACCAAGGAACCGCCAAGAGCAGACACGCCAGCGTCAACAGACCGACGTCGAGCGCCAATCGGACCAGCGGTTCCTTGGCGTCGCCAGGGCGCGAGGCGCGCTCGGACCAGCACCGCCACAGCGCGAGCGGCCCAACGACAATCGCGGGGAGCACCACACCGACCGGCCCCTTTGTCAGGACCGCGCCGGCGAGCGCTGCGCCCGCGCCGAGCAGCCACCAGCGGCGCTGCGGGTCGGGTCCGACCGGTCTGGGGGTCACCAGGGCGACAAGGGCGGCCCAGGTGCCCAGGGTGATAAAAGCGGCAAGCGCCAAATCCGGCAAGGCCTGCCGGGCGACCGCCACGTAGCCGAAGCTGGTTGCCGTGATTGCACCAGCCAGGAATCCGGTGGTCTCGTCGTACCAGCGGCGGCCGCATGCGTAGGTGGTCAACACCAGAACAAGACCTGCCAACGCCGAGGGGAGCCGGGCCGCCATTTCGCCGACCCCGGTCGCCAGATACGCCAGGGCCACGAACCAGTAATAGAGCACAGGTTTTTCGAACCGGAATTGACCGTTGTAGTGTGGCGTGAGCCAGTCGCCCCCCTCGACCATCTCGTGCGCGGCCTGGGCGTAGAACGCCTCGTCGGAATCAGTGATGGCCGGGCGGCCGAGACCGACGAAAAACGTCAGGACGCAGAGCAGCACCAACAGGGTGACGCGCGCGGATGGCACGCTGGGATTGTATACAGAGATGGCAGCCACGCGTTGACGGCGTGGTTGGCTCACGGCTCAGGTATACTCCGGCCATGGCTCGGGTGGTCGCGGTGGTCGGGGCATCGCGCGACCGTCGCAAGTTCGGGAACAAGGCGGTCCGCGCCTTTCTGCACCGTGGGTATGACGTTTTGCCGATCAACCCGAACGGTGGCTTCATCGAGGGAGTGCCGGCGTATGCCTCGGTGCTCGATGTGCCCGGAACCATCGACATGGCCACCGTTTATCTGCAACCGTCGGTCGGCGAGCGGGTTCTTGACGAGCTCGCGGAGAAAGGCATCGAGGAAGTGTGGCTGAATCCGGGCGCCGACGCAGACCGGGTCGTCGCTCGAGCCCGGGCGCTCGGTTTCGTCCCGATACTCGACTGCAGCATAGTGGGAATTGGCGAAAGCCCGGTCTCGTATCCCTGACGATTGTTCGGGTTGACAGGCCCGACGAGGCGTGCTTATACTCCTTTCGATAGCTCAACCTCCTTCTTAATGAGGCTGGCACTCGGCGCACCTGCCGAGAAATCACAGCCTTCAAGACCCCTCAAGCCCCAGCTGATCCGCCATGCCAAAAAACGAGAAGCGCACATCAGCGCGCATGTCCGCCAATACGGCCGTCGCCGCGCAGCCCGCCGACTCTGCCCCGGAGGTTGCCGCCGCTCCAGCCGAGGTTGCCGCCGCTCCAGCCGAGGCTGCCGCCGCTCCGGCCGCCGTCCCAGCGGAGACCCAGAAGAAGAACCGACGCTCGGCCGACGGCCTGAACATCGGTGAGCTCAAGGATATGAACATCGCCAAGCTGACGCAGGTCGCCAAGGACCTGAGCGTGGCGGGCGCAACCGGTATGCGCAAGCAGGAGCTGATTTTTCAGATTCTGAAAGCGCAGACGGAGCAGAGCGGATTCATCTTCTCGGAGGGAGTGCTGGAAGTGCTCCCGGACGGGTTCGGGTTCCTCAGGGCGCCGGACTACAACTACCTGCCTGGGCCCGACGACATCTACGTGTCACCCTCGCAGATTCGCAAATTCGACCTCCAGACCGGCGACACGGTGTCGGGCCAGATCCGGCCGCCGAAAGAGGGGGAGCGGTATTTCGCGCTCATCAAGGTCGAAGCGGTCAATTTCGAGTCTCCCGAGTAGGCGCGCGACAAGCTGTTCTTCGAAAACCTGACGCCCCTGTATCCCGAGGAGCGCGTCAGCCTGGAGACGGGTGGCGACAACCTGTCCGGGCGGGTCATGGACCTGATGACCCCAATCGGCAAGGGGCAGCGTGGCCTGATCGTCGCCGCGCCCCGTACCGGCAAAACGATGCTGCTGCAGTCGATTGCACAGTCGATCGCGGCCAACCATTCGGACGTCTATCTGATCGTGCTGCTGATCGATGAGCGGCCCGAAGAGGTGACCGACATGCAGCGGTCGGTTGACGGTGAGGTCATTTCGTCGACCTTCGATGAACCGGCGCAGCGTCACGTGCAGGTGGCCGAGATGGTCATCGAAAAGGCCAAACGTCTGGTCGAGCACAAGAAGGATGTGTTCATCCTGCTCGACTCGATTACCCGGCTCGCCAGGGCCTACAACACCGTAATTCCACCGTCCGGAAAGGTGCTGTCCGGTGGTCTCGACTCCAACGCGCTCCAGAAGCCGAAGCGGTTCTTGGGCGCGGCCCGCAACATCGAGGAAGGTGGCTCGCTCACGATCATGGCTACCGCGCTCGTCGACACCGGGTCGCGCATGGACGACGTGATCTTTGAGGAGTTCAAGGGTACCGGCAACATGGAAATTCACCTCGACCGGAAGCTGGTCGACAAGCGTGTGTTTCCGGCAATCGACATCCAGAAGAGCGGCACCCGCAAGGAGGAGCTGCTCATCAGCCCCGAAGACCTCAACCGGGTCTGGGTGCTCCGCAAGGTGCTGAATCCTCTATCTGCGGTCGAAGCGATGGAGCTCCTGCTCGACAAGATGTCCAAGACCAAGTCGAACCAGGACTTCCTGGCATCGATGCAGAAGATGGGCTAGGTTTGCTGGCGAGGCGCCCGCCCGGCGGCGTTACTTCCTCGGTCACAGGCCACCTGCCTGCTCCCTCGTCGCGCCTTGCCAGGCGAACGCCTCGCCAGCAAACCGCCCTTAGCCGGTCTGACTTCTTCGTCTTACGCCGTCACGGGCTGCATCATCTCGAACGACAGGTCGCCGCCGACGGCGTCCACCCGAATGCTCGCACCGTCGAGCAGCTGTCCTGCCAGCATCCGTGTCGCCAGTGGGTCCAACACCAGCTTCTGTAGCGTCCGCTTGAGCGGGCGCGCGCCGTAGGCCGGGTCGAAACCGCTCTGGGCAAGCAGGTCCAGTGCGGCGTCGGAGAGTTCGATCGCGATGTGCCGGTCCGCAAGACGCTCGGTCAATTGCCGCATCTGGATCTCGATGATCTCGCGGATGTGGGCCCATCCCAGCGAGTGGAAGAAGATGACGTCGTCGATTCGATTCAGGAACTCTGGTCGGAAGTGCGACCGGAGCGCCTCGGTCACTCGACGTCGCACGTCCTCGTCGAGGTCGCCGCCACCGCGATCCGCGTGCTCGGCGATGAACTGACTCCCCAGATTCGACGTCATGATGACAACGGTGTTCTTGAAGTCGACCGTCCGTCCCTTGCCGTCGGTCAGCTGTCCGTCGTCGAGTAGTTGCAGCATCACGTTGAGGACTTCGGGGTGCGCCTTCTCCATCTCATCGAACAACACGACCGCGTAGGGCCGTCGTCTGACCGCTTCGGTCAGCTGCCCGGCCTCCTCGTATCCGACGTACCCCGGGGGAGCGCCGATCATCCGTGAGACGGTGTGCTTTTCCTGATACTCGGTCATGTCGATCCGAATCATTGCGCGTTCGTCGTCAAACAGAAACGCGGCCAGCGCGCGGGCCAGCTCAGTCTTGCCGACACCGGTCGGACCGAGAAAGATGAAACTGCCGAGCGGACGGTCGGGGTCCTGGAGACCCGCCCGGGCGCGGCGGATGGCGTTCGACACCGACGCGATGGCCTCAGCCTGCCCGACTACTCGCTGATGCAGGCGCTCCTCCATCTTGAGGAGCTTCTCGATCTCCCCCTCGACGAGCCGACTGACCGGGATGTGGGTCCAGTGGCTCACGACCTCGGCGATGTCGTCCTCATCCACCTGTTCTTTCAGCATGCGTCCCTCGCCGTCGGGTTCATCCCCAGGCATCTGGGCCGCGACCTGTAGCTCGAGCTCTGGCAGCCGGCCGTATTGCAGCTCAGAGGCCTTGGCATAATCGCCCTCCCGTTGCGCCCGCTCGATGGCCAATCGCACGTGCTCGAGCTCCTCGGTCAGCCCGCGTGTCTCCTGGATCGAGGCCTTCTCCTGCTGCCATTGAGCGTGCAGACGGGTCCGGATTTCCTTGAGATCGCCCAACTCGCGGTCCAGCCTCTCGAGCCGCTCGAGCGATGAGGCATCTTTCTCCTTGCGCAGCGCCTCCCGCTCGATTTCCAGCTGCATGAGTCGACGTTCGACTTCGTCGAGCTCCTCGGGCAGCGAATCGATTTCGGTGCGCAGTTTCGAGGCGGCCTCGTCGATCAGGTCGATCGCCTTGTCGGGAAGGAATCGGTCGGCGATGTAGCGGTCGGACAACACGGCGGCCGCCACGAGGGCGGCGTCCTTGAACTTGACGCCGTGATGAATCTCGTAGCGCTCGCGCAACCCCCGCAGCACACTGACGGTGTCTTCGACAGTGGGCTCGGAGACCAGGACTGGCTGGAACCTCCGCTCGAATGCAGCGTCCTTCTCGATGTGCTTTCTGTATTCGTCGAGCGTCGTCGCGCCGATGGCGTGAAGCTCACCGCGGGCCAGCATCGGCTTCAGGAGATTCGAGGCGTCGATTGCCCCTTCGGCCGCGCCGGCACCGACGACGGTGTGCAGCTCGTCGATGAACAGCACCATCCGCCCCGCGGAATCGACAATCTCCTTCAGGACCGCTTTGAGCCGCTCTTCGAATTCGCCACGATACTTGGCGCCCGCTACCAACGCGCCGAGGTCGAGGCTGATTATCCGCTTGTCTTTGAGACCCTCTGGCACGTCGCCTCGCACGATCCGCCTAGCGAGCCCCTCGACGATCGCAGTCTTGCCGACACCGGGCTCACCAATGAGAACCGGGTTGTTCTTGGTGCGTCGCGACAGCACCTGGACGATGCGCCGAATCTCCTCGTCGCGACCGATGACCGGATCCAATTTGTCCTCGCGAGCCAGCTCTGTCAGGTCGCGACCGTAGCGCTCCAGGGCCTCGTACTTGCCTTCCGGATTCTGATCAGTGACACGCTGACCACCCCGAACCGACGAGAGCGCTTCGAACACACGGTCGGTGGTGACGCCATGCTGCGCCAGCAACTGCGCGCTCGCCGCTCCCTCGCCCTCGACCGTCAACGCCAGCAGCAGATGCTCGGTGCTGACATACTCGTCTTTCAGCCGCTCCGCCTCACTCTCGGCGACACTGGCCACGGCGCGAAGTCGGGGCGAGAGTCCAGCCTCGGCGCCGCCGTGGACCCGGGGCTGCCGTTCCAGGAGACCGCGGGCCTTGTCCAGGATGCCGGCTGGCTCGACGCCCAGCCGGCGCAGCACGCTCGGCACGACGCCGTCCTGCTGCTCGACGAGGCTCAGCAGCAGGTGCTCCGGCTCGATTTGCGGGTGGTCAGAGCGTTGTGCGAGCTGCTGGGCGGCCAGCACCGCCTCCTGGGCCTTCTCGGTGTAGCGCTTGAGATTCATGATGTGGCCTCTCCCTACCCGCTCTTTGCGGTCGCATCGGCCGGCGCCAAGTCGAGGGCGGCGAGCGCTTCGTAATGTGCACGCTGTGACGTCGTCAGCTCGTCAGGCACCCGAACGGTCACCGCGGCATAGAGGTCTCCTGGGTGCCGCGTCCTTCCGAGGGCCGGCATGCCGTGCCCCTTCAATCTGAAGACCTGCCCGTTCTGTGTCGAAGGCGGAATCTTGAGTGTCAGGGGCGTCCCGCGCAACCTCGGGACGGGCACGCTTCCACCTAGCACCGCCGTCGTTACCGGCACTGTTACATCGAGGTGAAGCTCCTGGCCGCGACGCGTAAAGACCGCATGTGGTGCCTGCTTCACACGCAGGAACAGATCCCCGGCCGGAGCGTCGTGCGTTCCAGGCTCTCCTTTGCCGGCGACCCGCACACGTGAGCCGTCGCCGACGCCGGTCCTCCGCTCCCTCCTCGTCGGGCACGACCGGCCGACGCCGGAGGCGAAAGCGCTGGACGCTCCCGAAGATCTCGCGGCGGACGTGGATCGGGCTGGGGGTCGGCCTGCTGGCCCTCGGCGCGGTGCTGGTCACCCTCTTCGTGCTGACCGACCTGATCGACGGCGCGATGGCCCGCGCCCGCGGGCACGGCACCCCGTTCGGGGCGGTGCTCGACTCCACCTGCGACCGGATCGTCGACGGCGCCCTGTTCGCCGGGCTCG
>PBRZ01000077.1 GCA_002726085.1 Acidobacteriota bacterium | reverse complement strand
CCATTGCATCCGGACCGAAATTCCTTACAATTTCCCGCTATCAGTGCGTCCGGGCGGGGCGACAGCGCCACCATCGCCTATGAGACAGACCTGGAGTCACTAGTTGACCAACTGGCATTCCTGGGGGAAAAGTTGCTCAACGGCACTGCCCAGGCCCCGCTTCCGGTGGAAATCCCTCGGCGTTTCAAGCTCCGGCTGTTCACCGATCGCGCCGCCCACATCGGCTACACGTTCTCCGACTCGGCGCTGATGCTGGCCGACGACATCGTCGATCTCGAACAGGATGGCGTCGCCGAGTCGCCCTCGCGATGGTAACCGCAGCCACTCACTGACGGCCTGCCCACGAGGCACAGAAAAACGCGCCCGGAACTGCTACTGGTTCTCGTTGGTCGACGTCCCGATCGCCTTCAGCACCTCCCGGGTTAGACCCCAGCGGTCGAAGCCCTGACGGCCGTAGTCGAGCCCCCGCCGCACGATGACCAGGTCGTGCGTGGGCACGACGACCACATACTGGCCTCGGTTCCCGGAGGTCGAGTAGGCGTCCTTCGGCACGTCGTCGCGGTTCTCTGGCACGAGCCACCACTGACCGCCATACTGACCGCCGCGGCCTACTGTCGCCGGGGCCGGCGTCCGGACGAAATCGATCCACTCCTCGGACAGCAGCCGCTCCCCATTCCACACGCCGTTCTGCAGATAGAGCATGCCGAACCGCGCCAGGTCGCGCGCGTTGGTATAGACCTGAGAACTGAAGATGAAATCGCCAAACCGATCGGTGCTGACCAGCGTGTTCCGCATGCCGATCTTGTCAAGCAGCGCGCGCCGCGGGAACTCGCGATAGGCCCGCTCGTCCCCCAGCACCTGCTTCATCTTGTAGACGGCCAGCAGCGTGTCGTAATTCTCGTAGTCCCAGTTGGTGCCCGGCTCGCGAATCAGCGCCTGGCGCAGGGCGCCCCGCACCGAGCTCGCACCGGCCCAGTAGGACATCCCGGACCCCGTCGCATACTCGAGCCCGCCGTTGTCAATCGTGTCCAGTCCGCTCGACATGTTCAACACGTGCCGCAGTGTGATGGCGCTGCGCGGGTCGCTCCCCGCAGAACGCGTGCGAGGCAACCACTCCAGGCCGAGCGGCTCATCGAGCTGCATCTTCCCCTGGTCGACGAGCATCCCGATCAAGGTCACGGCGATGCTCTTTGCCGTCGACCAGGTGCGGGTTCGGGTCGATATCTCCATTCCGGGCGCGTAACGCTCGTGGATAATCTGCCCGTTGTGCACTACCAGCAGACTCAAGGTGACCTGCTCGCGTGACTCGCGGTCGAACGCCCAGTTCGATGCCGCATCGAGGGCCACCGGGTTTACACCGGTCGGCAGCGAGGTGTCGGTGACCAGATCGCCATCCGGCCAGGCGATGGTCGCCGGGTCGCCCGGCGGATACGGCAACGCGAGCTCCGGGAGACGCTCGATATCCTCGAAGGTCTGGTCCGGGGCAAGAATGACACACCCGATCCCCTCGCGGAACGCGGCCCGCATGACGGGCGTGGCGCCGGCGGCGCCGATGGCCACCGCTTGTCGCGTTTCGTTGATCACGTAGTCGCCGCCGCTCGGGGTGCCGATCGGCTCGGGGAGGAACGCGAGCTCCTGGGCGAAGACGTTCTCGATCGAGCGGTTGCCCGTAAAGAGCCCGTTGCACATGAACACCGCCTGCTGTCCGCGGCGGATCATGTTCCGCTGAGGCTTCCAGTAGTCGTAGCTCTCCTCCTGCTGGGCCACGGCGGACACTGGCACCAGCAGCGCGAGCGCGATGAGTGCGGCTAGCAAGCTCTTCATCGAGACCTCCCTCTCGTCATGACAATGTAGACGCCCGATTATACCGCCGTGAGCAAAGAATCGTGGGTCAGGGGGCCTACCTCAGAGACCCATCAGACCGGGCTGCTCGATGAACGACCGTAGCGCCGCCAGCAACTCGGCGCCGACGGCGCCGTCAATCACGCGATGGTCGGCCGACAGGGTGCACGCCATGCGGGTGCCGACCGTCACGGCGTCGTCGGCCACGATCGGCCGCTTGACGGCGGCCCCCACCCCAAGGATGCAGCTCTGTGGCGGATTCACGATGGCATACAGGCTCTCGACCCCGTACATCCCGAGGTTCGAGATGGTGAACGTGCCCCCGCTGTATTCCTCCGGCGTCAACGTCCCCTCACGCGCGCGCGCCACCAGGGCCCTGGTCTCCCGAGCGATTGCGCTGAGGTCCTTGCTGTCCGCCGCCCGGACAATTGGCGTAATCAGCCCCGTCGGGGTGTTCACCGCCACGGCGATGTTCACCGCATCGTAGATCCGGACTGCCCCGTCGGCCCACGTCGAGTTGGCCTGGGGCACCTTGCGGAGCGCGAGCGCGGCAGCGCAGACCACGACGTCGGTCAGCGTCGGGGCAACGTCCCCACCGTGTTCCTTTTCCTTCATGCGGGCCAACGCGGCGAGCGCCGCGTCCACCCCGCAGTCGATGCGCAAATAGAAGTGCGGCACCGCCTGCTTGGCCTGCTGGAGGCGGGCTGCCGTCACACGCCGCATAGCGGTCAGCGTGTGCTCCCTGTAGGCACCATCCGCGCTGCCAGGAGCTTCCGGCCCGTCAGGCTCGTCGGCCACCGGAGTCGGCACGGTGGGCGACGCGGCGGCAGCTGGCATTGCGCCACGACGGACCGCCAGCGCCCGGTCGATGTCCGACTTGCCAATCCGACCACCGCGACCCGTGCCACGAATCGTCGACAGATCCAGCCCGGCTGCCGCCGCCATCCGGCGCGCCATCGGGCTGGCAACCGCCGCCGGTCCGTCTCCCGTGGCGGAAGTCGGCATTTGAATCGGACCAGCCGGCTCGCGCGGCACCGCGAGCGCCTCATCCGGGACCGGCTTTGGTGTCACAACCACCGGCGTGGCAGTCTGGCCATCCGCCTCGTCGGCGATAAGCGCCAGGAGCGCTCCCGCTTCGAGCCCATCGGTGCCGGCGGCGACATGAATCGCATGGACGATGCCGGAGGCCGGTGCCTCGAGCTCCACGTTCGTCTTGTCGGTTTCCACCTCGACGATCGGCTCGCCCGCCTCGACCCGGTCACCTTCCTGTTTCAACCAGATACTGAGCTTGACCGAGGTCACGGCGTCGGCCAGCTGTGGAAGACGGAGCTCGGTGGTTGCCGGCATCGCTCTGTTCACCCGATGCTCGAAGGAGGTAGGAGGCAGGAGGCAGGAGGCAGGAGACAGTATGAAACCGGACGGCTTCGCCAGCATCGGTTTATGATTCAGAGCGCCTCGGCACCGCTGAAGACGGCGGAGCCCTCCGGCGATCTCCTGCCTCGTGCCTCCTGCCTCCTTAGCACCGTCATCACCCTCCGACACATAGCCTCGCGGCAGCGTCCAGTATCGCGTCCGCATCCAGCTCATAGGCGTGATAGAGATCCTGGACGTCACCCGACTGTCCGAACTGGGTCACCCCGAGCGGCAGCACACGGTGGGGTCCGACCGACCCGATCCAGGACAGGGTTGCCGGATGCCCGTCGAGCACCGTGACGAGGCCAGCCGTTGGCGCCAGCGGCCGCAACAATTCGTGTACATGCGTCTGCTCGACATCGCCGGTCTTCGATCCGCGCATCCAATCCTGCTGCAGCCGACCGGCCGAGGTCACGACGAGCAGCCCCGCCCCAGGAATGTCCTCGACGATGTGGCGGTGTGCCTCGTGCGCTTCGGAGACCACCGCGCCGGAGACGACGATCGCGAGCTCGGCGCCAGGTGCCGGCGGCACCAGCCAGTACCCGCCATCCACAATCTCGCATCGGGCGTTTGGCGTCAGCTCGCGGCGGGGCTGGGTGAGCGGCCGGGTCGACAACCGCAAGTAGACCGCACCGCCGTTGTCCGCCTGGATGTGCTCGAAGCTCCAGCGCAGAATCTCCGCCAGCTCGTCGACATACGCCGGTTCGAACGCGGTCAGTCCAGGCTGCCCGAGCCCAATCAGGGGTGTCAGCACCGACTGGTGCGCGCCACCTTCGGGCGCAAGGCTCACGCCGGACGGCGTGGCGACCAGAATGAACCGTGCGTCCTGATAGCAGGCATAGTTCAGCGCGTCGAGCCCGCGGCTGATGAATGGGTCATACAGCGTGCCCACTGGCAGCAGCCGCGCACCAAACAACGGTGCGGTCAGCCCGAGCGCCGCCAGCAGCACGAACAGGTTGTTCTCGGCGATGCCGAGCTCGAGATGCTGCCCGTTCGGCCCCATCGACCAGTCCTGCGCCGAGAGCGGCCGGTCCTCGTGAAAGACATCGACCTGCGTCGACTGCGAGAAGATCCCGCGCCGATTGACCCACCCGCCGAGATTGGTGGACACCGTCACGTCGGGCGAGGTGGTCACAATGCGATCGGCCAGGTCCGGGTGGCGCCGCGCGATATCCGCCAGCACGCGACCGAAGCCGGCCTGGGTTGACAGGTGGTCGCCGGGCGGAACCGTCAGCGCCGCCGGCACCGGCACCCGTGGCGCCCGGTGGTTGCGCCTGGCGGGCTGGTTGAACGGCACTGTGTCGAGGAACGCACGCAGTTCCTGCTCCGGCACGTCGAGCCCGGCAAACGGCTCCCACTCCTCGCCCTCGGCTATGCCCATCCCTGCCCGCAACGCCTCGATCTGGGCCGGCGTCGTCAACCCGGAGTGGTTGTCTTTGTGGCCTTCGAACGGGAGCCCATAGCCCTTGATGGTGTAGGCGATGAAACAGGTTGGCGTCTCGTCATCCGCGGCGGCGTGAAACGCCTCGCGCACCGCCGCGACGTCGTGCCCCGCGAGGTTGGTCATCAGCCGGTGCAGCGCCCGGTCGTCATGCTCGTCGAGCAACTCCCGGATACCCGAAGTGTCGCCCAGGTCCCGCTCGAGTCGGGACCGCCACGCCGCCCCGCCCTGGTAGGCGAGCGCCGAGTACGCCGAGTTCGGACAGTCGTCGATCCAAGACCGCAACGCGTCGCCTCCCCGCCGGGCGAACGCCGCATCGAGCCGCTTGCCGTATTTCAGCGTGACGACCCGCCATTCCATCGTCTTGAACACCGTGTCGAGCCGATTGAAGAACCGGTCGGCCACGATCGCATCGAGACTCTGGCGGTTGTAGTCGATGATCCACCAGACGTTGGTGACATGGTGCTTCCACGACTCGAGGAGCGCCTCGAAGACGTTTCCTTCGTCGAACTCGGCGTCCCCCGCCACTGCAACCATTCGCCCGGGTGGTGTGTCTGCGGCCACGAGCCGCCGCTTGCGAAGGAACGCCTGGGCGAGCGCCGCGAAGCTGGTCATGGCGACACCCATGCCGACCGACCCGGTCGAAATGTCCACGTCGTCGCGGTCTTTGGTGCGCGACGGGTAGGACTGGGCGCCGCCGAAGGCGCGGAACCGCTCGAGCTGGTCCCGCGACTGCCGGCCGAAGAGATACTGGATGGCGTGGTAGACCGGGCTGCCGTGGGGCTTGACCGCCACACGGTCGATCGGGCGCAAGACGTCGAAGTACAGCGCCGTCATCAGCGTCACCATCGACGCACAAGAAGCCTGATGACCGCCGACCTTGAGTCCGTCACGGCTCGGGCGCACGTGGTTCGCGTGGTGGATCATCCACGTGCTGAGCCAGAGAACCTTCTGCGCGAGCGCCGTCAGACACGACCCGACACGTGCTGGCGCGAGCTGCGAACCTTCCACTGGAACGCTGAGCGCTACTCATTGCACGGTATCGCTACTGCGTCGCAATGGCGCTGCGCCCGCTGCGCAGGACGTATTTCTGAATCTTGCCGGTCGCGGTCTTGGGCAACTCAGCCACGAACTCGACCTTGTGGGGCACCTTGAAGCGCGCCATGCGGTCGCGGGCATACTCGACGAGCGCCGGCTCGGTCAGCGTGGCATCGGGCGCCAGCACCACGAACGCGTGAGGTGTTTCTCCCCACTTCGGGTCCGGCAGACCGACCACCGCCACCTCCTGGATGGCCGGATGCCGCATCAGCACCCCTTCGACCTCGACCGACGAAATGTTCTCGCCGCCGCTGATGATGACGTCTTTGAACCGATCCCGAATCTCGACATATCCGTCTGGGTGCACCACCGCCGCGTCGCCGCTGTGGAACCAGCCGCCCCGCATCGCCTGGGCTGTCGCGTCCGGGTCGTTGTAGTACCCGGCCATGACAACGTTGCCCCGCACCACGATCTCCCCCAGCGCCTGCGCATCGCGGGGCACCGGGTTATCCTCTTCATCAACCACCCGCAGCTCGCCCGAGGTGATCAGCTCCACGCCCTGACGGGCCTTGACGACCGACCGGTCCTCGGGCGAGAGCCCGGCGTGCTCCGGCCGCGGCTCGCAAACGGTGATGAACGGGGCTGTTTCGGTCAGCCCATACACGTGGGTCAGCTCCCACCCGAACTCCCCCTCGACACGCTGGATCGTGGCAGCGGCCGGCGGCGCACCGGCGGTGAGCACGCGCACGCCCGGTGGCACCTCCCCGCGTTGCTCGGGCGACGCGCTGGCCAGCGCGATCAGGACGGTCGGCGCGGCACAGAGCATCGTCGCCCGCTCGTCCCGAATCAACCTGAAGGCCTGGACCGGGTCGACCTTGCGTAAACACACATGCGCGCCGCCAACGGCGGTGACGACCCAGACGAAGGTCCACCCGTTGGCGTGGAACATCGGCAGTGTCCAGAGATACCTGTCCGCGCAGGTCATCGGCACATGGACCAGCGTGCCCACCGCGTTCATGTAGGCGTTGCGGTGCGTGATCATCACGCCCTTGGGTCGCGAGGTCGTCCCACTCGTGTAGTTGATCGTGAGCAGATCCCCCTCGTCGATCTCCGGACACGCTGGCTCGCCCGTTTCCGCTTCGATCAAACTCTCGTAGTCGTGCCAACCGTCGTGCGCACCCTCCAGCACGACGTAGTGCTCGACGGCTGGACATGACCCGCGAATGGCGTCGACCGTGTCGACGAAATCGGCGTGTGCGCAGACGATCGTCGCGCCGCAGTGCGTCACGATGTACTCGATCTCCTGCGGATGCAGACGGAAGTTGATCGGCACGAGCACGGCACCGATCTGCGGCACAGCGTAGAAGGACTCGAGGTGGGAGCTGGTGTTCAGGGAGATGTAGGCGACGCGGTCACCCTTTCGCACCCCGAGCCGCTGGAGCACGGCCGACCAGCGGTCACACCGGGCGAAGAACTGCTCATAGGTCAGACGGGTGGCGCCATCGATGACGCATTCGCGGTCCGCATAGAGAGAGCGCGCGCGGCGCTGGAACTCGAGCGGGGTAAGCGGCGTCTCCACAATGCGTCCAGGAANAATCGGGCCGGATCGGTCCCGGTCCTACTGATCGTTGCTGGACCGCCTCGCGCGCCGGTCAGCGATGATCTGCTCGTAGTCCTCGTCGGTCAGATACGTCANGTTCACGTGTGCGTGATACATCTCGTCGTAGCTGCGCTGCCCCCAGCCGACCCACTGCGTCGCGTCCGGATTGGCTCGGTTCGCCGCGGTGTTGTCGTGCACGGCGGTCAGATGGATGACGGTGCCCTTCGGCAGCACCGGCGCCGAGTCGTCCGTGTAGACGTAGTTCACGTGCCAGTTGAAGTCGAAGTTCGCCACGTGGCTCAGCATCTCGACCCGCCCGTTCGGGTGGATCGCCTCCATCGACATCGCCTTCCCACGGATATGCATATGCGGCTGGTAGTTCTCAAGCCGGGCAGGCGCCCGTAGCGGCACATACGCGTGGTGGGTCGTGACCTTCCCGGGCGGAATATCCAGCGTCGCCATCGACTGCTGCACGCCAAGCGCGCTGGCGTAGACCCGATACTTGGGCACGTAGCCCTTCGGATGGAACCAGACACCCAGATCCGTCTGCGTCGTGATTTCCTCGCCCACCGAGTGATAGTGGTTGTCGAAGGCGATCCGCGACCCGGCTTTCAGCAGCTTGCCAGTGTTGTCACGAAACACGTCACCGATCTTCCCGACGGCGAACTCCGTCAGATAGCTGCCCTGACCGGGCACGTCGACGACAGGCTCGAAGTCGCCCGGCTCCTCCTCCTGCTGCAGATACACCACCGCGTGATGGGTGACGCGACGCCCAACCAGCGACGGCCGCACCTCCATGCCGGTCACCCACCGGTCTTCGGTCAACCCGGTCTCGACGACCGGCGTCCACCACTGGTCCTGCCCTGCGGCGGCCTGAGTCCACGGTGTCGAGCTCACGATGAGATCCGGCTCCCGGCCGTAGGTCTCGCTCAGATGCCAGACGTTGTCGTCGGGCCAGTCGACCGGGGGCGGCAGGTCGGCCGGGTTGCCGCGCGGCGCGCCGGCATCGACCCAGCGAGCGATGACGTCGATCTCGGCGTCGCTCAGGGATTTGTCGTTCTGGAAGTCCTGGATACCAACTGTCTTGTCCATGTGCCAGGGCGGCATCACGCGCCCGACCACTTTCTCCCGGACCGCCCGCGCCCAGGGTCTGACCTCGGCGTAGGTCATCAGCGACATCGGTCCCATCTGCCCGGTGCGATGACAGCCCTGACAGCTCCGCTGCAGAATCGGTGCGACATCTCGGGTGAACGTCACGTCACTCGTCTGGGCCTGCGCAGGCCCGACGGCGGCCATCACGACCGCTGCCATTGACAGGACGACCCACTCCGCAGGCTGAAAGCGACGGCGAAGCCCAGCGGCTCCTCCTGTCTCCTGTCTCCGGCTTCCTGTCTCCTGGACCGTCCCTCTCGTGAATGTCATCACCGTCTCCTGTCAATCCACCCCGGCACCAAGGTGTCCGGGGCAGCCTTCCCCCACAGATGTCCGGTGTCCGACCGTGGCTGGCCTCGCGGCCCATCCCACGGCATTCTCGCTCGCGCCTACCGCACGGTGACGGTCACGAACCCATTCGTCCAGCAGCAGAAGAATCCGCCGGCCATGATCGCGGCCTGTCCCCCGGAATCATCCCACGCCAGCACGCGCAGCACATATGCTCCCGGCTCACTGAACGTCGCCGTGGTCGTTGCCGCGCCTGCCCCGTCGATCGTCGGAGCCGTCTGATCGAAGACGACATCGCCCGCCCCCCGGTACTTGCTCCACACTACGCCGAATCGCGCCGGCCGACCGACCGCCCGCGCCTTCCGCACGCCGTCGTCGGTCGCCCACACAATGACGGCGGTTGGCGCCGATACGGCCGCCGTCAAAGCCGAGCGCACCCCCAGCGGTCCTTGCCCTGGATCGGCGTCCGGCCCGCCGAATCTGAGCACGGGAGGCNTGTTGCCACTGGTCACCTCTTCGAGCGCGGTGATCTCCCAGCCCGGTCTCAGATGGCCCGGAATCGCAATGGCCTCACCGTGGGCCGTCAAGCTCCATGTCAGCTGCCGCTCGCCGAAATCGCCCGGCACGACGACCGCGAACACACCGGTCTGGCGTCGGGGCAGGAAATGGGTGGGTTGTCCCTGGTCGGCCGGTCCCGGCTCGAACCGGTTGTCTGGCCCAATCGGAATGTCGAGGTACTCTTCGTAGTTCCGGTTGAAATAGCCGAACACGAGGCTGAACGTGCCGTCCGGATTCGAGTACCAGCCCTCAAACGATGCCGACACGCTCTGCCCGACCGTGTGCGGTATCGGCGCGTCGGCCCGCGTGTCCTGCGCACCGGCCGACGCCGGCGCACTGGCCAGGACGACACTCAGGCCGAGCCCCGCGCACCNCCGTCTCGAACCGCTCGTCGATTGCGCCTGCACGATACCTGAGATCTTGGTCGACACCCGCGAGCGTGTCAACGGTCGTATGCCGGCAGCCACAGAACGCCGTTCGGGCGCTCGTTGATCTNATTGTGACTGGCTGAGAAAATGCCCCCCATGAAGCGAGCTTCGGGGTCCCCTGTTCACGCGATGAGAGGCTGCCCGCTGCCCCGACAGACGCGAGTCAATCACGGCAGCACGATCCTTGTGCTCGCGCTCGTCGCAGCGTGCGGTGGCCCGAACCCGACGTCGCCTACCGCCGCAATGACTCCCTCTCCCACCAGCGTGTCCGCGACCAGCTTGCTCGCGATGGCCCTTGGATCATTTGCAACGGCGCCGGACACCGCCACGCTGAAAGTGACCGCGCCGGCGGCACTATCGCCGCTCACCGACCTCGTGCTCGAGGACCTGCGGGCGACGCTGACCGTTTCGAGCGCGATGGGCCAGTTCGTCGAGGCCCCGGATCTGCGTCTGGGCTTCGCGGTGTGGGAAGTCGCGAGCGACGGTGCCACGAGCTTGATCGAAGCGGTCGACGTGCCGCAGTCGCACCCCACGACCGTTTACAGCGTGACCACCGCGCTCGCCGACGACACTCAGTACCGCTGGCGCGCTCGGGTCCTGTTCGATGGCGCCTACGGACCATGGTCGGCGTGGGCCAGCTTCCGCACCCCGCCCCCGCCGCCTGCGCCTCCCCCCCCGCCGCCGCCGGTGGCCGCCCCCCAGGCTCGTTACATCGCGATTTTCGAAGCGGACTGGAGCGCCGCAACGCACCCGCAGGACTTTCCCGGCCTGCCCCACTTCTCCCCGCTGATCGGGGCGACACATCCTGCAAACACGCGATTCTGGCAGCCCGGTGCCCCGGCGTCGGCCGGCATCGAGCGGATGGCGGAGGAAGGCAGCCAGTCGCCACTCGACGCCGAGATCGCCGAGGCGCAGGCCACCGGCGAGGCGGAGACGCTCTTCCGCGGTGGCGGCCTCTCGCCGTCGCCCGGTGTGGAGACCGTCGAGTTCGAGACCACCTCGGGGTCCCCCTACGTCACGCTTGTCTCGATGCTGGCGCCCAGCCCCGACTGGTTCGTCGGCGTGTCGGCGCTTCCGCTAATCGCCAATGGCGAGTGGCGCAAAGAAGTGGTCGTCGAGCTGTTCCCCTGGGACGCCGGCACCGATAGCGGACCGAGCTACGAATCGGCTGATGCCGACTTGGTGCCGCCGGTCCCGATCTCGGCGCTCGAGAGCGCCCCGGTGGTCGTCAACGGGTCGGTGCCCCCAATCGGCCGGTTCATATTTCGACGACTCCCGTAGCGGCATGACCGTGAAACCCTATACTTGGGTGACACGGTCGACACACCAAGTCGAAGCGATGAAGAAGACAACAACCGAGCCCACGACACAGCCCGGAAGCGCGGGGCACACGACCGTGTCCGGGCGCCCCATCAAGGCGCTCTACACCGCCGATGACATCGCCGAGGTGCCCGCGCCAGAGGCGCCGGGGCAATTCCCCTACACACGGGGCATTCATGCCAGCGGCTACGCGGGCAAGCTCTGGACCATGCGACAGTTCTCCGGATTCGGCACACCGGAGCAGACCAATCAGCGCTACAAGGACCTGCTGGCCGCTGGTGGCACCGGCCTCAGTGTGGCATTCGACCTGCCCACGCTGATGGGACGCGACCCAGACCATCCGCTTGCGCTGGGCGAAGTCGGCAAATGCGGGGTCAGCATCGCCTCCCTCGCCGACATGGAGCGACTGTTCGACGGCATCGTGCTCGAAGACGTGACCACATCGATGACGATCAACTCTCCTGCGGCCATGATCTTCGCGATGTATCTCGTCGTAGCCGAGCGGCAGGGAGCACGGTGGGACAAGCTCTCCGGCACGATTCAGAACGACATCCTGAAGGAGTACATCGCGCAGAAGGAGTACATCTATCCGCCGCGCCCCTCCATGCGTCTCGTGACCGACACGTTCGGCTTCTGCGCAAGCGAGGTGCCGCGCTGGAACACCATCTCGGTGAGCGGCTATCACATTCGCGAGGCCGGGGCGACGGCGCTGCAAGAGTTGGCGTTCACCCTCCGTGACGGCATCGAGTATGTGCAATACGGCGTCGACGCCGGACTCGCCGTCGACAGCTTCGTGCCGCGCATCTCGTTCTTCTTCAACGCGCACAACGACTTCTTCGAGGAGATTGCCAAGTATCGAGCAGCACGGACATTGTGGGCGACGGTCATGCGCGAGCGGTTCGGCGCGACCGACGAGCGGTCGTGGAAGCTGCGCTTTCACACGCAGACGGCCGGTGTGTCTCTGACGGCCCAGCAGCCCTACAACAACGTCGTGCGGACCGCGATCCAGGCGCTGGCCGGCGTGCTGGGCGGCACCAACTCGCTGCACACCAACTCGCTCGACGAAGCGCTGTCGCTGCCGACACGCGAGGCGGCGTTGCTTGCGCTCCGGACCCAGCAAGTCATGGCCCACGAGAGCGGCGTGACTGCGTTCGTGGACCCGCTGGGCGGCTCGTATCTCGTGGAGCGCCTGACGCAGGACATGGAGGCCGGCGCGCGCGACTACTTCCAGCAGATCGATGACCTGGGCGGCATGGTGGCGGCGATCGAACAGGGCTATCCGCAGCGCGAGATCGCCGAGAGCGCCTATCGGTTTCAGCGGGAAGTCGAGGATGGCGAGCAGACCATTGTCGGCGTCAACCGCTTTACGGACGATGACGAGACCGGCGTACAGACGCTCTACCTCGACGAGGGCACAGCCGAGGCGCAGTGCGCACGGGTGGCCGAGCTGCGCGATACCCGCGACACCGCCGCCGTGGACGGGGCCCTCGACCGCTTGCGGCACGCCGCCCTCGGCGCCGACAACCTCATGCTGCCCCTGCTCGACGCGGTCCGGGCCTACGCGACGGTCGGCGAGATGTGCGACGCGCTCCGCGATGTCTGGGGAGAGTATGAGGAGTCAGCATCAGTCTGACTTCTGACTTCTGAAGAGAGCCACCCCATGCCCGACATCCTAGACCTCGCCCAGTCGCCACCATTGACCCAGCTCTCCGAGGACGAACAGTTGCTCCGTGCCAACGTCCGGGCATTCGCGGAAGCGGAAGTCGCACCGCATGTCCGTGAGATGGACAAACAGGCCACCATTCCGCGCGCCCTGATCGACCAGCTTTTCGACCTTGGGGTCATGGCCATCGAGATCCCCGAGACGTTTGGCGGCGCCGGCGCACACTTCTTCCTGTCGGTCATCGCCATCGAGGAGCTGTCGCGAGTCGACCCGTCGGTGGCCGTGCTGGTGGACGTGCAGAACACGCTGGTCATCACTGCGCTGCTGAAGTGGGGGTCGAGCGACGTCAAGGAGCGGTTCCTCCCACGGCTGGCCAGCGACACGCTCGGGGCCTATGCGTTGTCGGAGGCGGGTTCTGGAAGTGACGCCTTCGCGCTGACGACCCGCGCCGTGGAGGACGCCGCCGGTGACGGCTACGTCCTGAGCGGACGCAAGCTCTGGATTACCAACGCCAGCGAGGCCGGTCTCTTTATCGTGTTGGCCAACGCCAACCCGGAGGCCGGATATCGCGGCATCACGGCGTTCCTCATCGAGCGCGACCGGCCCGGCCTCCAGATCGGCAAGAAGGAGGACAAGCTCGGCATCCGCGCCAGCAGCACCTGTGAGCTGCTGCTCGACGAGTGCCGCGTGCCAAAGGCCAACATCCTGGGAGAGCTAGGACGCGGCTACAAAGTGGCGATCGAAACGCTGAACGAGGGGCGGATCGGCATCGGCGCGCAGATGGTGGGTCTGGCGCAGGGCGCGCTGGACCACGCGCTGGCCTACGTGCAGGAACGGAGGCAGTTCGGCACGGCGATCGCGGAGTTCCAGGCGGTGCAGTTCCAGTTGGCCCAGGCGCAGACCGAGCTCGAGATGGCGCGGTTGGGAGTCTATAACGCCGCCCGCCTGCGCGACGCCGGCCGGGGGTTTCTGACCGAAGCGGCCATGGCGAAGCTCTTTTCCTCCCAGGTGGCCGAGCGTGTCACGTCGCTCGCGCTGCAACTGTTCGGTGGCGTGGGGTATACCAAAGACTGTCCGGTCGAGAAGCTCTACCGCGACGCGAAGGTCGGCCAGATCTACGAAGGCACTTCGAACATGCAGCTGCAAACGATCGCCAAACGGATCATGCAGCCAAAAGGGTAGCTGTGCGAGTGATCGTGAGACGGCCTCGGCGACAGCGAACGGGCACGTTCCGGCGGTGGGTTGCCGGAACTGTCGGCACCGCCCTGCTGGTCCTCACCATGCCGCCGGGCGTCGCGCAGGAGCGACCGCGAATCAACCGGCTAATCGAGACACTCGAGCAGGGCCGGCCGGCGATCTCCAGCGACGTCTGGGTCTTCATCGACCAGGAGCACGGACCCTATCTCATCGACCAGCTCGGAAACCGTCTGCGCGACCTCGCGGCATCCAGAAACGACGACGGGCAGCAACGTCTGGCGCCGATGGTTCGGGTCCCGACCGAGGGCGACCAGAATGTGCGCTGGGTGATCAAGCAGGTGCTGGAACGAGGCGCAATGGGCATCATCGTCCCGCAGGTCGAGAACGCGGCACAAGCGTTGAAGATCGTGCAGGCGGTACGTTTCCCGCAACGCAGGGAGTCGGCCCACCCCACACCGGTTGGGCGGCGCAGCTTCGCGGGCGCACCGAGAACGTGGGGGTTGCCGGTCCTCGACTACATCGCCGAGGCCGATGTGTGGCCCCTCAACCCGGCCGGCGAGCTATTTGTCATGCCGATGATCGAGAACGCCGACGGCGTGCGCAACGTCGGCGAGATCCTCGACGTGCCGGGAGTCGGCGGTGTGCTAATTGGCCCCAGCGACCTCGCGATGGGGCTTGGGGAAGGTCCCTGGTACGCCGGCGGACAGGCCTTGCGCCCGCCCGACACCCGAGCCGCGATTCAGACGGTTGCCGACGCCTGCGTGGCCCGGAACAAGGCCTGCGGTATGGTCACGTGGACCGAGGACGAGACGACACAGTATCTCGCCGACGGCTTCCGGATTATCTTCGCTACCTACCGACGATAACGACTACAACGAAGTTAGAAGTCGTTGAAGATGGCAATGCCCAGCGATGATCTTCTGCCTTCTCACTTCTGACTTCTGCCTTCTTCGGCCGCCTGTCACGCGCGCGTAGCGGCTTGCGAGCGACGTCCGAGCCACCGCCAGGCGGCGCGAGAAATGGTACCGAGGAAGAGGAGCATCAACAGGACCAGGACACTGGTGACCGCGAACGCCGCCACCGGGTAGGTCATTGTCAGGATGCCGAGCGCAACAACGAACCCGTCCTCGGCTAGACTGAGCACCCAGTTCGACACCGGCTCCGGGCTCGTGTTCGCCGCCGCCCGCGTGCTGGCCTTCGTCAGATGCGCACCGGCCGCCACTGACCCACCAAGTAGCGCCATCAGACCAGCGGTCATCGGTGTGGCCTCACCCAGTGACGCCACCGCGATGACGGCGCCGCCCAGCGGGCGGATCAGCGTGTGAACCGCATCCCAGACCGAGTCGACCCAGGGAATCTTGTCGGCGACGAATTCGACCACATAGAGAAGCAGGGCCCCGCCGATGACGACGTTGCTGTCGAACAGGGCGAACTGCGACGGCAGCTCGACCCAGCCGAGCCGAGACGTCAGACCGAGGATGGCAACCGTGGCATAGACGTTGACACCGGCCGCCATGGAGAAACCGAGCGCATGGCCAAGCGTGGCAATCGGCTGCATGGTAGGGGGGCGCTTGCTCTCGTATCGCCCGTCCTCTGTCTTCTATTAGGGCATACGAGTTTCAGGCGCTCAGGTTTCAGGATCTGGTCAGAAAACGGACGGACACCGACGTGCATCACCTGGCGGACGTGTCGTTGCCTCTCTTCTCGAGATGTCCGACGATCCCCCACACGAACAGCAGCACGCCGACCAAACCGACCACGATGCCAAACGGCAGCAACATCATGGTGACACCCATGCCCAAACCGACGAACATCAGGGCGACACCACCGATGACCGCCAGGATGTGACCAGCCATCCTCTCGCCATGGCGCACGATAGCGTGCACCGCCTCGCCGCTCTTGGTCGTCACGCTCGGCATGGTCAACATGGCGCACCTCCCGGTCTTCTCGATCTAGATTTAGTGCAAAATACGGGCCGTTTGACGGTACGAGACAGGGAGCAGCCACGCCGGAGATCCGGCGTGTTTGGCGGGTCGGTGGGCGCGCCGGCAGGAGTTTCTTCCGACGTGTGGAACTATTTCCCTGTGGTCACGGTGCACCTGAGACGGCGCCCTGAGACTCGAGAAACGCGACGACCGAATCGAGGCGTGTGGCCTGTGCCCCGTCGAGGGCCGTCCGACCATCGGTACCGGCAGCGTTCACATCGACACCGAGCTCCACGGCGAGCCGCGCCGCCTCGAGCGTCAGCGTCTCGGCCTCCGCGCGATTCACCGGTACCCATGCTCGTAGGCGGCCACCACCCATCCCGGTCGCCGCCATCAGCGCCGTGGTCGCCTCGAGACGGGGCTGGGCGTAGGCCGGCTCCTTGTAGTCGGCGCGATGCACGAACAATGGGTCGGCGCCACCCTGAGCCAGCAGCCGCATGATCGCCGGGGCGGTGAATCGGGCGGCCAACCAGAACGGCGTCGCCCCCACCAGGGGTGGTGGAAAGTGAAGGTCGCGCGATGAGCGACGGGTCGGCGTCCAGGTCCGCAGCACCGCGTTCGGGTCGGCGCCATGTCCGAGCAGAGCGGCCACGATGCGCTCGTCGCGGCGCATGACCGCCGCGTGAAGCGCGCCGAAACCGGCCGCCGCCGCGTTTGGGTCGGCACCGGCTTCAAGCAGCAGGTCAACCAAATCGCCGAACCCGGAATGGGCCGCCAGCACGGTGGCGCTGACACCCCAGGCGTCGGCATCGTCGACATCGGCGCCGGCCGCGATCAGATGGCGGGCAGACACGACATCCCCCACACGCGCGGCAAACAGCAATGCGGTGTTGCCGCCATGCGGGATCTCGCGGTTGTACTCCGGCTGCCCGTGCGGCGGCACCGCCATCATCTGGCTCCAGACGTCGGAGCGTGCATGGACGTCGGCGCCTTGCGCCAGCAGCACCTCGACAACCGCGGAGTGCTGCTGCGCGACTGCCCACACGAGCGCCGTCTGACCGCGCGCCCCGCGTGCATCGGATGCGGCCCCGTGCGCCAGCAACAACTCGACGACGACTGGCGCGCCCGCTCGGGCGGCGACCATCAGTGGTGTCTCGCCGGCCTGGAGTGCCACGCTCGGGTCCGCACCCGCGTCGAGCAGGGTCTTGACGACCGCCACGCCGCCATTCTGGCTGGCAGCCCACAGCGCGGTGGCCCCGAGATCGTTTGCCGCGTTCACATCGGCGCCCGCATCGAGCAGGAGCCCAACGGCGTCGACATCGTCGTGGTAGCTCGCCCAGTGCAAGGCCGTGGTACCGTCCCCCTCGGCCGCATCCACGCTCGCGCCCTGGTCGAGCAACGACCGCACCGCTGCCCTCTCACCCTGCTTGGCCGCATCAACGAGGCGCGTCGGCTGCGCCTCGACGACGCCCGCGTAACCGAGGCCGAGAACCAGCACGGCAACAACCAACCGGAAGGCGGCGCAGCCCTCCTGTCTCTTCTGACTTCTGCCTTCTGACTGCTGACTTCCTCGAGCCGTCACCCCAGCAACCCCGTCAGCGTGTCGATCGGGAGCGCGCCGGTGCTCCCTCCGATTCGCTCCACCGGCACGTCCATCTTGTCCATCAGCGTGACGAGCAGGTTCGCCATCGACGGCTCGTCGGCGTACGCCAGATGCCGCCCGCTGGGCAACCGGCCAGCGCCGCCGCCAACGAGCATCAGCGGCAAACTCACCCCGGAGTGTCGCGTGCTGTTGGAGATGCCAGAGCCATACAGGATCGTCATGTGGTCGAGCAATGAGCCATCGCCGTCCGGTGTCGCCCGGAGCTTGGCCAGATACCGGGAGAACAGCTCCGTGTGATAGCGATTGATCTTCGACATCTGGGCGACCAGCTCCGGCACGTCGTTGTGGTGCGACAGCGGGTGGTGCGCCTCCGGCACATCGATTTGAGGATAGGGCCGGGCGCTCTGCTCTTTGCCGATCATGAACGAGATTACGCGAGTCAGATCGGATTGCATCGCCAGCAACTGCAGGTCGAGCATCAGCTCGAGGTGGTCTTCGAAGACCGGCGGCGCGCCCTGTGGCTGGTCGATCGTCGGCAGCTCCAGATCCCGTTGCTCCTCCGCCTTCTGGATACGCCGCTCGACGTCACGGACCGCCTCGGTGTACTCCTCGATCTTGGCCTGGTCGCGTGGACCCAGTTCGCGGGCGAGCGCCGCCAGCTTGTCGTGCACCGAGTCGAGCAGGCTCTTGTGCTGATGCAGCCGCGCCTGTCTGGCGGCCGGGTCGGTGCTGCCGCTGTCGCCGAACAGCGTCTCGAACACTGCGCGCGGGTTCCACTCCACCGGCAGGGGCTGCGTCGGACTGCGCCAAGAGAGGGTGTGCGTGTAGACACAACTCAAATTGCCGGTGCAGGCGCCGGCGTTGTTTGGCGGGTCGAGCGACAACTCGAGCGACGCCACCTGCGTCTGGTCGGCAAAGTGCCGCGCGAGCAGCTGGTCCATCGACACGTCGGCGAGAATCTCGACCTCGTTTCGCCCCCCGCGGGTCGTACCGGTCAGGAACGACCCGGAAGCGCCGGCGTGGATGTAATTCCAGCTCGCGTTCAAGCCCGAGAGCACAATCATCTGGTCGCGAAACGGCGCCAGCGGCTCCAAGATCGGAGACAAACCGAAGCCGGTCCCCTCCCCCGTCGGCGTCCAGTACTCCATCGCCATGCCGTTTGGAACGTAGAAGGCCTGAAAGCGGTGCGCCGGCGCTGCGGCGGCCGACCCACGCAACGAGAACGCCGGGTGCATGGCGTCGAGCAACGGCAGCGCCACCGTCGCGCCCAACCCTCGGAGCACGGTCCGCCGTGGCAGCGTCTTGGGCGTCAGGAAGGTCATCTATCCCTCTCTTTTCGACGGGTCTACAAACCCGCCGCTACAGGCGAGTCTCGATCGATCGCCCGCATCAGAAACGTCGGACTCTTTACGATGCCCATGATCAGCGACGACCAGCGATAGTCGTCGGCCGCCGCCTCGCGGACGATCTTGCGCACCGTCGGACGGTCGTAATACTCGAGGCGCCGCCCGAGCGCATACGCCAGCAGCTTCTCGGTAACGGTCCGTGGGAACTGCTCCGGCTTGTCGAGCAAGAGCGCCCGCAGCCCCGCCAGTCCTTCGACCTGCGCGCCAGTCGTGGTGGTCCCGGTCGCGTCGACTGGTTGCCCCGATTCGTCGATGGTGCGCCAGCCGCCGATGACGTCGAAGTTCTCGAGCGCGAACCCCAGCGGGTCGATCACGGAGTGACAGCTGGCGCACGTGGGACTCCGCCGGTGCTGCGCGAGCCGTTCACGAATCGTTTTCGTCTGGGCGCCCGGTTCCGGATCGATGTTGGTGTCGACGCCAACCGGCGGCGGTGGCACCGGAAGACCGAAGATGTTGTCGAGCAGCCACTTCCCGCGCAGCACCGGCGAGGTGCGGTCAGGATACGAGGTGGTGGCCAGCAGGGCCCCCTCGGCCAGCAGCCCGCCCCGATGGTCCGGGTTCGGAAGACTCACGCGCCTGAACCGGGTGCCATTCACCCCGGGAATCCCGTAGTGACGCGCCAGCCGCTCGTTCACGAACGTGTAGTCGGCGCTGAGGAGCTCGGCGACGCCGCGGTCGTCGCGCAGCGTGCTGGCAACAAACAGCTCGGTTTCCTGCTTGAATGCCGCAAGCAGGGTCTCGTCGTAATTGGGATACCGGTTCGGGTCGACCACGACTTCCGCAACCCGACGCAGGTTCAACCACTGGGCGGCAAAGTCGTCGACGAGCGCCTCGGTGGCGCGCGGATCCGCGAGCAGCCGCCGCGCCTGCTGGTCGAGGACCCCCGGCTCGGTGAGCCGCCCCTGCTCGGCGAGGGCGAGCAGCTCGTCGTCGGGAATGCTGCTCCAGAGGAAGAACGACAGCCGTGAGGCCAGCTCGAGGTCACTGATCGGATAGACGGTTTGTCGGGAGGCGATCTGAGCCGGATCCCGTTCGACTCGAAGGAGGAAATCAGGATCGACGAGCAACCGTTCGAGCGCGAACTGAATCCCACTGTCGAAAGTGCCACCATCCCGCCGGCCCGAGTCGAAAAACTCGAGCAGCGTCGTCAGGTCGCCCTCGGTCGGCGGCCGGCGATAGGCGCGTCTGGCGAGCGTCGACAAGATCTCGCTGGCGCACGGCCGTTCCTCGGTCGCATTCGCCGGCTGACAGCTGAAGATGGCTCGACGACTCGGCGTGTCGGCCGTCGAACCTGNCAGCCCGGGCAGGTCGAACGGACCGCCGATCTCGACCGACCCGACGGCCGCATAGCCCATGTATATCTGGTCGTTCGTCAGGACCCGGCCACGCTGCAGCGGTTGCGGCAGACCTTCCGGTTCCCACAGCTCGCGCACGAAGGACACTCCGACGACACGTGGGCCCGCCTCGACCGGCACCCGGATTTCCAGATCCGCGTCACCGGTCAGCTGCATGTACGCTTCCCACTCCACCGCGCCGGCGAAGCCGGGCTCGCCGTCACCGGCATAGCTCGAGGCGGCCGGCGTCCCGGGCGCGTCNCCGCCCACAGTGAACCGGTCCAACAACCTCCCGTCGAGACGCAGGTCGAGCTGCTGGGGCCAGCCCATGCCCATGAGATACGCCTGGTACTGGCGGCGCAGACGCACTTTGATCAGATACTCGCCGTCGACCGGAAAGTGATAGGGAATCGCAAGACCGCCGCGCGACCCGAGCGGCAGATCCTCGCTCTGGCGGGCATCCTGCACCACGTGAAGCGGAATTTCGAAGGTGTCGAAGCCCGGGCTGCTCGGTGACAACCCGATCGCGAGGCGTGTCACCTGCCTGGCCACCGACAAATAGCGCTCGAGATGGGCACGCGAGATCGTGAGGACGTCCGCGAAGTTGTCGAAGCTCCCGTCGGCCGTCTCGTCGCCAGGCAGCAGCGACGCCACATCGACATCCAGCGTGAAGAGGTCGCGAACGGCGTTGCGATATTCTGTGCGATTCAACCGATGGACCGCACTGCCTCGACCAGGGTTCGGATCGGCCGTCCAGGCGCGGTCGAGCGTAGCTTCCAGCCGGCCGGCGACCGCATCATAGGTGGCGGCATCGGGCCGCGGGCGACGAGGCGGTGGCATCGACCCGGCCCGCAGCTTCGCGATGACCCGCTCCCAGAGCTCCGGGTCGGCCTCAGGTGTGGTTGCGTCCACCGTGTCGAGCGCCAGCTCGGCGGTGCGGAGCCGCTCGTTGTGACACGCAATGCAGTACTGGTCCAGAACCGCCCGTGTTGCGGGAACCGCGGCAGCCTGGGTCTGCCGAGCCGAGATGCGCGCCGTGGGGACGGCCCCGGCGACGAGACCGCCAGCGACCAACACCGTGGCGAAGGCGAACCGCACCCAGGTGCGCGGTCGCGCGCTGCGCCGTCGTTGGTGTCCGAGCCACCGCATGCGTCTCCTTCGCGTCCCACCGGAGGGTGCAGGTGTTCGGCTCAATTGTGCCCGATCGCCGAACGAGACGTAAAGGACCTGGACCTGTCGGGCAGATCACAGGCCAGGACATCTCGAGGGTGTCATTCGGATCCACGACCGAAGCGGTGGGCGTCCCAAGAAGCGACACTGCTGCCAGCGGCGCCACGGGGAGGGGCGCACCACGATGGACACGACATCTCTGAACAGCCTCCGGCTCGCGCATCTCTCGGCGCCAATGAGGGTGGCCATCTCGCTCTTCCTGGTGATGATGGGGCTCGCGTATGCCGTCTCGGTCTTCAACCTGTATCTGACCTACAACCTGGCCGACGGCGAGCCTGGGCTGACGGCGGAGGATCTGCGGCGGTCGTTCTATGGCGATCGGAACCGGACGCTGTTGGCGGCGAAGATCGACGGCGGCAGCATGGAGCAATTCCTGCCGGTGCCCGGACACAAAGAAACCATTTTGTCCTGGCTGCAGGACGGCGCGCTGGAGGTCGACTTCCCGCGCGTCGAGCCGATTCTGCGGGAGAGCTGTCTCAGCTGCCACACGCCTGGCGGCATCATGGGCGTGCGGCGCCCACTCGACAGCTACGAGCGGGTCAAGGCAGTGACCGTGGTGGACCGCGGTGAACCGATCGGCCTGTGGGCGCGTGTGGCGCACACCCATTTGATGTCGCTCAAGCTAGTCTTCCTCTGCCTGGGCGTCATCTTCTCGTTCTGCGGGGTCGGGCAGGGGATGAAGGCGTGGTTCATGCCGATGCCGTTCGCGGCGCTGGTCATCGATTTCGGCGCGCGGGGTCTGATTCCCTACGCACCGTCGCTGGTCTACGTCATGATGTTTTCGGGGGCTCTGATGGGGCTTTCGATCCTGGTGCTGACGATGGGACCGCTCTACGAAATGTGGGTGCTCGACCGACACCGTCTCGCGAGCGGCTGACACCCAGCCGCCTCGCCCCGTCACTCACGGGTCCTGTCTATGTGATGATGCTCAGATGATCCGCCGCTGGTTCTACGTCTGTGCCGCCATCCTGGTGGGTGGCCTCGTCTTCGCGGCCACCTACACCTCGGTCGCCTTGTGGGTGCTGGTATTCGTCGGGCCGTTCCTGCTGGTCGGCCTCTACGACGTCCTGCAGCGTCAGCACACCATCCTGCGCAACTTCCCGATCCTCGGCCATGCCCGCTACCTGTTCGAAACAGTGCGACCGGAGATTCAGCAGTATTTCATCGAGTCGAACACCGACGCCTTTCCGATCGAGCGGGAGTTCCGCGACATCGTGTATCAGCGGGCCAAGGGCGAGCTCGAGACGCAGCCGTTCGGCAGCCAGCGGGACGTCTATCGCATCGGGTATGAGTGGGCGGCCCACTCCCTGGCACCGGTCCAGCCCCTCGAGGAGCCGCCCCGCATCCGGATCGGTGGCCCCGACTGTAGTCAGCCGTATTCGAGCTCGCTGCTCAACATCTCGGCGATGAGCTTCGGCGCCCTGTCCAGCCGCGCCGTGTTGGCGCTGAACGGGGCCGCGAAGGCGGGCGGCTTCGCGCACAACACCGGCGAGGGGGGCATGTCGCCGCATCACCTCGCCCACGGCGCCGACCTCATCTGGCAGATTGGCACCGGCTATTTCGGCTGCCGCACGGCGGATGGGCGGTTCGACCCCGACCGGTTCAGAGACCAGGCGGCGCAGGACGCGGTCCGCATGATCGAGGTCAAGCTGTCGCAGGGGGCGAAGCCGGGCCACGGGGGCGTCCTGCCGGGCCCGAAGGTGTCGGAGGAGATTGCCGCGATTCGTGGGGTGCCGCCGTGGCAGACCGTCTTCTCCCCCCCGGCACACGCGATGTTCTCCACACCCCAGGGGCTCCTCGAGTTCGTGGCCACGCTGCGCGGCCTGGCCGGCGGCAAACCGGTCGGAATCAAATTGTGTGTNGGACACCGTGTCGAGTTCCTCCAACTCTGCAAGGCGATGCTGGGCACCGGCATCACCCCGGACTTCATCACCGTGGACGGCGGCGAAGGCGGCACCGGCGCGGCGCCACTCGAGTTCGCGAACTCGATGGGCATGCCGGCGCGCGACGGCTGGATGCTCGTCAACAACGCCTTGACGGGATTGNGGCTGCGGGACCGGGTGACGATCATCGCGGCCGGTAAGATTCTGACCGGCTTTCACATGGCGCGCGCGCTGGCTGTTGGCGCCGACCTATGTGTCTCGGCCCGCGGCATGATGCTGGCCCTGGGCTGTATCCAGGCGCTCCGATGCAACACCGGGCGTTGTCCTACCGGTATCGCAACGCAAAGCCCGGCGCTCGTCCACGGGCTCGACATCGGGGACAAGACGACGCGGGTTACCCGCTATCAGGCCGCCACGGTCCGTAGCCTGCTGGAGCTGCTCGGCGCGATGGGGCTATCCCATCCGCAGCAACTTCGCCCGCACCATATCTTCCGGCGGGTCACCGACTGTCGCGTGCGCAACCTCGCCCAGCTCCACGAGTTTCTGTCCGAGGGAGCGCTGCTCTCCGAAGCGCATGTCGACGAGAAGGATGAAGGTGGTGGCTTCTGGCGCGACGACTGGATGGCAGCCAGCCTCGGGTAAGCCGTCGCGGCGGCTGGAGCAGGCCGCGCCGCCGGTCACACGTGACCGAACGGCGGCACGCGCCTCGGTGTCATCTCGCCTCGCGGGCGTCGGCTTCCAGAACCCGCGCACCACGGAGGATGCCGCCGAACGAGTAGTTCGCCTCGTGACAGGCGTACTCGTAGACCTTGTTCTCGCTCGCCGGCCAGACATACTCGCCGCCCCAGGGCGCCGTCCAGACTGTCGGGTCTTCCACCATGAACTGATAGAGGAGAGTGTCGGCATCGACACGCGTGAAGCGCTCGACGACGTGCAGGTTCCGTGACGCCTGACCGAGGGACGGCGTGTCGCGGAAATTCGTCGTGTCAACGACCAGTGTGTCGCCCTCCCAGCGGCCGACTGAATCGCCAAGCCACGTCCGGACCTCAGGCGGCGCATGCTCCTGATTCATCCGGATGATCCTGGCGTCGTGGACCATCTCCACGAGAATCACGACGGTGTCTTCGGTCTGCACGATCCGCTTCAGATTGTTGTAGAGGACCGGCAGCATCGGCGGCCCGGCGGTCGAGCCGAACCCCATCAAACAGCGCTCGGATAGTGGACGCCCCTCTGGATGGTCGTAGGGACCGGGGGCGTTCAGATCGTCTTCGAGCCACCAGGCGGTGCCGGTGTTCGGACGAAAGAAACCGGCGAGTGACGCGCGTTGTGCCTGTGCGTCGGCCGTCAGCGACGGCTGCCGGCCGTTCGANGGCTCGGTGATGATCGACGTGCGCCACTGCCCGTCGATCTGAAAGGCCGCGCTCCCGCGGTCAATCCAGAACGAGTTGTAGCCACCGACGTTCCCGGCCGCGCCGCTCGACCCATCTCCACCGATCGGCGGAGCCTCGCGGGGCGGCCCACTCTCTTGGTTCCGCTCGTCAGGGATGTTGAAAATCCGCTCGAGCGAACCTGCCCGGGCGGCGAGAGCCGCCGCCTCCTCCTCGGTCAGCACCAGCTTGTCGCCGAACTCGGCGGGCCGCTGCAATGGCGTCAGGGTGGCTATGTCGTAGGTGCCCGACAGATCTGGGCGACCGTCTGCTGTGCGCGGGATGCCGGCGTCGCTCTGTTGAGCGACCGCACCGGGGGCCAGCAGCGCAAGCGCGACCGCGAGAACACCGACCATCACCGGAAGTCGACTACCCATGAGCACCTCTCATCTCCATCGGCACGGTCCTAGCGACGAGGTCTGGACGAGTGTATCCCGGTTGAGTCGTGCACGTCACGAACAGGGCACAACCGATGAGCACGGCGACCGAGCGGCGCCGGTCTGGATCCACCGACGCATTCGAGGCGTCAAAGCAACAGAGACGGCGTGCGGTAACCCGTTGTCTACTAACGGGATCCCGGCAGCGCGGGGCACCGCCTGACCGGGTTGACAGCAGCGCCGTCAGACGGCCATCATCACAACAGACCGATGTACTGGATGCGCTCTCGGCTCATGCTCGTGACGTTGCTCGTCGCCAGTGCTCACGTCCCGGCGATCGCCGCGACGTCGATTGCGCTCTGCTGCCTGCCGCACCTGAGCTCAACCGGCGACACCGAGGAATGCCCGCTCCATCGTGCCGCCGCTGACACCTGCACGCTGACGCAGTGCCCGATGCATGGCGCGGCGGGGTCCCACGGCCCTGAGCACTCCACCGCCGAAAGCCCGATGCACGCGCATGGCGCGACCACGCAGCCCTCACATGCCGGTGATTGTCAGCTGACGTGCGAGGACGGTGATCGCTCGCTGGTCGTACTACTCGGTGTGCCCGGGTTGCTGCCTGCGGCCAACACCGTGACATGCCAGGATGCGGTCGAGATGCGACCGGCATCTGGCGTCCACTCACCTCCCGATCAGATCCCGTCCGTTTCCATCCCACCACCGCGCGTCTGACCGNGACGTTCGTTTTCTTTCCACCAAGCAGCCANGACTCGACCCGGGCGCCAGGCCTTGGACGGGCGTGAGCCGTGCGAGACCGGTCGCGGCGACGCGTCGGAAGTGAGAGCGCAAGATGAAGACGAGACAGATCTGGACAGTTGTGACAGTGGCGACGGCATGCGTGGTGGCGGCAACCGCACCGCGGGGCGGCAGCGCCATCGCCCAAACCGTCACCACTCCCGCCGCGGGCCCGCCAGCAGCGCACGGCGCCTACCCGTCGGCCGCGTTCGACGACACGGGTCGGCTCTGGGTGACCTGGATCGACGGGCAGCATGTGGAGGTGGCGAGCTCGTCCGACCGGGGCCGCACATTCAGCGCACCGACGCGAGTGACCATCGAACCGGAAGAGATTGACGCGACTGGCGACGCCCGGCCGAAAGTAGCCATCGGGACCGGCGGCGAGATCTACATCGCTTGGACCAGACGCGGCGCGCGGCCGTTCACCGGCGACATCCGGTTCGCGCGCTCAATGGACGCGGGGCAGAGCTTTTCGATACCGCAGACCGTCAACGACGACGATCTCCAGACCGGACACAGGTTCGAATCTTTGGGTGTCAACGACCGGGGCGAGCTGTTCATGGCCTGGGTCGACAAGCGGGACCTCGAGGCGGCGCTCGCCGTCGACGAGCCGTACGACGGCGCCGCGCTCTACTACACCTGGAGCACCGACGGCGGCGCGACCTTCGCGCCCAACCGGAAGATCAAGGACCACGTCTGCGAGTGCTGTCGCATCGCGCTGGCCTTCGACGAAGACGGATGGCCGGTGATGGTGTGGCGAGAAGTGCTCGACGGCAGCATTCGTGACCACGGCATCGTCCGCTTCCTCGACCGGGACCGCTTTACCGAGATCGGCCGGGTCGCGGTCGATGGCTGGCGCATCGACGGCTGCCCGCACCACGGCCCCGGACTCGCCCGCGACGTAGATGGCGCATTTCACGCGGTCTGGCTGACCGGCTTCGGTCCGCAAGGCGCNGGCGCCTTCTACGCCCGCACGACCGCAGACGGACTGACGTTCACCGAGCCGATGCGGGTCGGCACCCTCACCACGCTCGGGCACGCCGACATCGAGGCGGTCGGCCGTCACATCGTCATCGCCTGGAAAGAACGGGTGAAGCCGAGCGCGACCGCCGTGCATGTCATGGAATCGGAGGACGCCGGTCGCAGCTGGAGCGAGACGCGAGGTCACGCGGACCACCGGCATCTCGGACCACCCGCTGCTCATCTCCGATGGCGAGCGCGTCATGCTCACGTGGCACACGGAACACGAGGGTCTTCACGTGCTCCCGTTGGACACGCGGCAACCACCAACCAGTGGTCAGTGAGGAATAGCCAGTGCGGTCGCCGGACCACGGCGCTCGTCAGAGAAAGAGTTCGGAGCAAGCGATGAACATGGCGGAGGCACATTTGGAGCACGACCGGGGCACTCGAGCCGTCAGACAGGCGGACCAGGACACGCGCGACATCCGCGCCAAGCGCTGCGGCGTGGTGACCGTGCTGATGCTGCTGCTGACGCTCGCCGCGCAGGGCGCCGACGCGCAGAACCAGATCATGCGGGGCTCGATCGCCGGGCAGGTCACCGACGCGCAGGCGCTGGCGGTGCCCGGCACCACCGTGCAAATCGTGAATCTGGAGGATGGCGTCACACAGATGCTCGTGAGTGACGGAGAGGGACGCTACGCGCAGTTCGGGCTGAACCCGGGCACCTATCGGGTCGAGGCGACACTTCAAGGGTTTGGCGAGTTCCGGAGTGAGGCGCTACGACTGAGCCGTGGCGACACCATCGAGCTCGATATCCGTCTTGCGCCGGCGGGCGTGGCCGAGCGGGTCACGGTGAGCCCGAACCGGGCGGAGCGGCGCACGGATTATTCCAGCCCTTCGAATCTCATCACCGCCGACCAGATTGCCAGTCTCAACATGCCGACGACCGAGGATGTCGTGAACTACCAGCCGGGCATCGTCATCCGACGGCGATACATCGGCGACTCGAACGGCACCCTCGGCATGCGGGGCGCGAACATGTTCCAGACGGCGCGGTCGATGGTGTTCAGCGACGGCGTGCCGCTGCACAACCCCCTGCAGACCCGCTGGAACGGAGCGCCGCGCTGGTCGCTGGTCTCTCCCGACGAGATCGAATCGGCCGAGGTTATTTACGGACCGTTCTCGGCGGAGTACAGCGGTAACGCGATGGGTGGCGTGGTCAAGCTGAACACGCGTCTGCCCGACACCCGACAGCTGCGAATCGACTCGAATCTCTTCTCCCAGGGCTACTCGTCGCTCGGCGCCGGCGATACCTTCAACGGCGGGCGGATCTCCACCTCCTACGGGGACCGGGTGGGTCGGGTCCAGTTCCACGTATTGCACAATCATCTGCGCAACGACAGCCAGCCGCAGAATTTCAGCATCGACGAGAGCCTGCGCGACGCCGCCGGGCAGCCGGTGGCCTTGGGTGCCATCAGCACGGTCAACGATCGCAGCGTCCCGTCGATCGTCTACGGCGACACCGGCGCCGAACGCGCCCAGACCGACCTCTTCAAGGCCAAGGTCGGGGTGGAGCTGTCGCCCCACTGGACCACCCGCGTCAACGTCGCGTTCGAGAACCGGACCGGGGAAGGGCTGCGCCCGACGAGCTATCTGACCGACGCTGCAGGCAACACCATCTGGGGCGACGGCAACAACGGCACCGATGACGCCGCGTTCAGTGGGCAGGCGTTCAACGTGGACAACGCGCTGTTTGGCACAGACGAGCGCGACCGAGAGTCGCTCTTCGGGTCGTGGGAGCTGAACGGAGAGTTACGCGACAACTGGCGGCTGCAGACCACCGTCAGCCGATTCGACGTGCTCAAGGACTTCAGCGTCGAGTCCAACTTCAACCCGGCGGACCCGCTCGACGACGGCACCGGCACCATCACCGAGTTCGACGACAGCGGCTGGACGACACTGGACGTCAAGCTGCGCGACGCCGACTTCGCCGGCACGTCGAAGCTGAGCGTCATTGGCGGATATCACTACTCGACCCAGCAGATCGGGCTGAATCAATACGCGTCGGCGAGCTACCGGACCGAAACGCGAGACGCGCGCACGAACAGCAGCGGAGGCGCGACTTCGATCCAGGGGCTGTTCGCGCAGCTGGGCTGGCTCCCCCACCCGGACTGGGAGGTCACCCTCGGCGGCCGGCAGGAGCTCTGGCGGTCTCGGGACGGCTTCGTCGACAGCCCGGGCGCGTCGGTCGTACAGCCGGAGCGCGACATCTCGAAGTTCTCGCCGAAGGTGGCGCTGGGCTGGGAGCCGGCGACCCGGTTCCGTCTGCAGTACTCGCTTGCCAAGGCCTATCGGTTTCCGCTCCCCGAGGAGCTGTTCGACAACGAGATCCGGACCTTCGGCACCGTGCTCGGCGACGCACGCCTCGACCCGGAAGACGGCATCCACAACAACGTGAGCATGCAATACGGCATCGGCAATGGACACGTCGAGGTGAACCTGTTCCGGGACGATGTGAAGAACACGATCTTCACGCAGTTTCAGTTCGTCGGCGGCCGGCCGATCTTCTCGTTCCTCCCGATTGACAAGGTCAGGACCGCCGGAGTGGAGTTCGTGGTCGACCAGCGACAGGTGCTGGACTCGAAGCTCGACATTCAGGTAAATGGCACCGTGCTGGACTCCGAGATCGTCGAGCACAGCCTGCGGCCGTCGAACGAGGGTAAGAATTTTCCACGGTTGCCCACCTTCCGGCTGGGACTTTTCGGCATCTATCATTTCACCCCGCGGTGGCAGAGCTCGGTGGGGGTGCGGTACTCGAGCAACCAGTTCGACGACTTGGACAACGGGGATACAGCGACCCGCGTCTTTGGCGCGATCGACGAGTACTTCTTCCTCGACGCCAAGATCACCTATTGGCTTCCCGACGGCGGCCGCCTGTCGGTCGGAATGAACAACATCACGAACGAGGAGGCGTTTGTCCACCATCCGTGGCCGCAGCGCACATTCCTCGCCGAGTTCTCGGTGGATGTCTTGAACGAGCTGGTGAGGTAAGCTAGAGAAAATGCTGAATGAAGCAGTCCGCCTTCGCCAAGGCTACGGCGAGACCGGGAGCGATAATGAAAACCATTCGAACACGCACTTTGGCCGCGGCCGTCGTCGTCGCGGTGGCAGCCGCGGCAACCGTCTCGGCACACATGGCCTACTCGAAGAGCATGCCGGAAAAGGATGCGACGCTGACCGAGTCGCCCGACCACCTGCAGGTCTGGTTTACGCAGGACCCGGAGCCGGCGATCAGTCAGCTGACGCTGGAGGGTCCCGGCGGCGAGGTGACGCTGGGCGAGACAACGGTCGGCGATGAGAAATCGATCGTGGCGGCGGTCTCCTCGCCCCTCGGACCGGGCAGCTACACCGTGGGCTGGCGTTCGGCCGGGGACGACGGGCACGTCCTGCGCGGCGACTTCTCGTTCACAATTCGTGCGGCTGACTAACTAACGTGGGGCTCTGCCCCACACCCCGGCTCAGTCGCTCGCGGGGACCCCNACACCCCACTCCGCTCCTTCGCGGGCGCGCACGTGCGCGCCGTGGCCGTNNCCCACGGNNCCGAACGCGTACGAGACGCTCGTNTCGGGCTGCATGACGGCCTNACTAACCTAACGTGGGGCTCTGCCCCACACCCCGGCTCAGNCGCTCGCGGGGACCNCANCACCCCACTCCGCTCCTTTCGCGGGCGCGCACGTGCGCGCCGTGGCCGTCACCCACGGTTCCGAACGCGTACGAGACTCTCGTCTCGGGCTGCATAACGGCCTAATCTCCCAGAAGATCAGGCGGCGGATCAGCGTTCACGCTGGACGGTGAAGGTGATGGTGCCGGTCTGTTCCCGACCATCGGCACCGGTGGTCGTCCAGGTCAGCGTGTAGTCGCCGTCGGGCATCGGACCCACGACCCGCGCCATCAGGTCGTTTTCACCCATCGAGTGAAGCCCTTCGGCTCGGGCTCGATTGCCCGGCGCCGTGATCTCGAGCGTGCTCTTGTCGACCCGGGGCGCCTCGTCGAACCAGACGCGGACGGTGCGGACCGGCACGTCGAGGGCGGCACCGTCTTCGGGGGTGCTGCTGGTGGCGGCGATCTGAGCCGACGCGGGACCGACCGACACCACACCCGACAACAGGGCGAAGACGACAGCGGTGAGCACGATAGTGTGCGACCTGGACATGCGATGCTCCCCCCCGACCAGCTTTCTCCTGCCTCCTGCCTCCTGCCTCCTGACTCCTTGAGCACACGCCCCCTACCGCTCTTGCATGTAGGGATAGCGATAGTCGCGCGCCGGGGTGAACGTCTCCTTGGTCGTGCGTGTGCTGACCCACCGAATCAGGTTCAGAAAGCTGCCGGCCTTGTCGTTGGTGCCCGACGCACGGGAGCCGCCAAACGGCTGCTGCCCGACGACGGCGCCGGTCGGCTTGTCGTTGATATAGAAGTTCCCTGCCGCGTTCCGCAGGGCGTCGTGGGCGAGGTTGATCGCCCGGCGGTCCCGCCCGAAGATCGCTCCCGTCAGGGCATACGGCGACGTGCGGTCGCACAGCTCGAGCGTCTGCTCGTAGTCGCTGTCCTTGTAGACGTGGACGGTCAGCACCGGCCCGAACAGCTCCGTCTCCATCGTCGTGTACTGCGGGTCGTGCGCCTGGATAATGGTCGGCGCAATGAAATACCCGGTGCTGTCGTCGCAGGTGCCGCCGCAGATGACGTCCGCGCCGCTGTCTGCCCGCGCCGCCTCGATGTAGCCTTTGAGCTTGTCGAAGGTGGTCTTGTCGATCACCGCACCCATGAAGTTGGTGAAATCAGCGACATCCCCGTAGGCCATCGCCTCCGCCTCGCCACAGACGCGGTCACGAAGCCCGCTCCAGAGACTTTCGGGTATGTAGGCGCGACTCGCGGCGCTGCATTTTTGCCCCTGGTACTCGAACGCGCCGCGGATCAGGTTGGCCGCCAGCTCGTCGGGGTCAGCCGACGCGTGCGCAAACACGAAGTCCTTGCCGCCGGTCTCGCCGACAATCCGGGGATAGCTCTTGTAGCCGGCGATGTTGGCGCCGACGGTGCGCCACATCCCCTGGAACACCTCCGTGCTGCCGGTGAAGTGCACGCCGCCAAGATCGGGGTGCGCCATCGCCGGGTCGCCGATCTGGCCGCCGCTACCGGGCACCAGGTTGATGACGCCGGCCGGGAGTCCGGCCTCCTCGAACAGCTTCATCAGCCAATACGCGGAAAAAACGGCAGTGGACGCCGGTTTCCAGACCACCGTGTTGCCCATGAGCGCGGGGCTGGTCGGGAGGTTGCCGGCGATCGACGTGAAGTTGAACGGCGTGGCCGCAAAGATGAACCCTTCCAGCGCCCGGTACTCGACGTAGTTCCACATCCCGGGTGCGCTCTCTGGTTGCTGGCCGTAAATCTCGGGCATGTAGGACGCGTTGAACCGCCAGAAGTCGATCAGCTCACACGCCGCGTCGACTTCCGCCTGGAACGCCGTTTTGCTCTGATTCAGCATCGTGGCGGCATTGAGCACCTGACGATACTTGCCGGCCAGCAGCTCGGCCGCCTTCAGGAAAATCGCCGCGCGCGATTCCCACGGCATTGCGCTCCACGCGGGCCGGGCCTCGGCCGCCGCCGCAATCGCCTGGTTCACCGTCTCGGCGTTGCCGCGGTGATAGGTGGCCAGCTGCCGACGGTGGTCATGCGGCAGCACGCAGCTGCCCAGGTCACCGGTCGTCACAACCTGGCCACCGATAATCAGCGGAATCTCGATCGAGCCGTCGGCGAACGAAACGAGCTGTGCTTTGAGCGCGGCCTTCTCCGGTGACCCGGGCGCGTAGCTCAGCACCGGTTCGTTGCGGGGTGTGGGGACCGTGACACGAGCGTTCATCATCGAAAGGGCTCCTTACAGTGCATAGAGAGAGAAAAGGCCGCAGAAGGACACATTGTCCCACAGGCGCACGCCGCGCGTGGTCTCTTGGCGCAGCGGCGTCGGCCCACGCCGATCTTGACCGACCGAATTGGTCCAAGATAGACTCAAGATGGTGAAACTGAGACTCAATCTCAGTATCACGATCGCCGTTAGCACGGTGGACTCCCTCTCCACCGACATCCGGGAGCTCATCTCGCCGTGCACCAGGGACTCCGCACCCTCGACCAGTTGCCAATCGGCGCCAGCGCCGTCGTCCATCACGTTGGCTGCGACCGCCCGGTGGCACGCCGGCTGATGGAAATGGGGTTGCTCCCCGGCACCCGAGTTGAAACGATTCGCCGGGCGCCGCTGGGCGACCCACTGAAGATTCGGCTGCGCGGCTACCTGCTGTCGCTGCGACTCGCCGACGCCGCGCGTATCCAGCTCACACCGGAGGGCCGGACCGACATCGTGGAGGAGGCCGGCACCGGCGGCGAGCCGTATCGTTTCGGGGCCCACGAGACGACCGGCGGCGCCCGGACCACCCGTGTCCCGCGCGTGCTGGTGGCCGGCAACGCCAACTCCGGCAAGACCACCGTGTTCAATGCGCTGACGGGCGCCCGCGCTCAGATCGGCAATTATCCCGGTGTCACGGTCACGCGCTCATCGCGGCGCATCACGCTGCCCAACGGGTCAGTGGTCGAAATTGTTGATCTGCCGGGTACCTACAGCCTCAGCGCACATTCGCCAGACGAGCAGGTCGCGGTCGATGAGGTGCTCGGCCGACGGGGCCATGCGCCGGATGCGGTCATCGTGGTGGTCGATTCCGGCGCACTCGAACGCGGGCTCTACCTCGTCCTGCAGATCGCCGAAACCGGTGTCCCGGTCGTCGTGGCGCTCAACATGATTGACGAGGCGAACGCTGCGGGCGCCGACCTCGACGCGGCACGGCTGGGCACCTGGCTCGGTGCTACGGTGGTGCCGACGATCGCCTCACAGGGTGTTGGGCTCGACGAGCTCCGCACGGCGGTCGGCACCACGACCGGCCTCGCGCCGCGCCACGACTATGCCTGGACCGGTCTGCCTGCCGTAGTCGAACGCGAGGTCGCCACCCTCACCCATGCGTTGAAGGAGACCGGCTTCGGGGACACACAGGCGACCCGCCGGTCCTGGGCGCTCTGGTCACTGCTGTCGCTCGAGACCGACGACGGCGCCGCGACAGGTTTGCCGACTTCGGTCCGCCAGGCGGTGCAGACAATCCGGCAGGACGCGCTCTCGGCGCAGCGCGATCTCGACCAGGAGATCATCGCCTCGCGGTATCGCTGGATCGAAGCAGTGGTCAATGACGTCCGGTCAATGACCCGCAAGGATACGCGCAAGTGGACCAACCGGCTCGACGCCATCCTCACCCAGCGCGTGTACGGATTGGTCGTGTTCGCGGTGGTGATGGCGGTCCTGTTCGAGGCGTTGTTCACCTGGTCCGAGCCGTTGATCTCGGCAATCGAAACGGCGACCGGGTGGTTGCAGACCGGCGTGACCGTGGCGCTACCAACCGGCATCCTGAGTGACCTGATGGTCGAGGGTGTCATCGCCGGCGTCGGCAACGTTGTGGTATTCGTGCCACAAATTGCGATGCTCTGTTTCTTTATCGCGATGCTCGAAGACGTGGGGTATCTCGCCCGGGTGGCGTTCATCATCGACCGGCTGATGGGTCGGGTGGGACTGCACGGCAAGGCGTTCGTCCCGATGCTGTCTGGGTTCGCGTGCGCCATTCCAGCGGTCATGGCAACCCGCACTATCGAAAGCCCGCGCGACCGTTTGATAACGATGCTGACGCTGCCCATGGTCTCTTGCAGCGCACGGCTCCCGGTCTACGCGCTGGTCACGGCGGTGATCTTCTCATCCGAACGGCGGATGTTCGGCCTGCTCAGCGTGGGCGCCGTGGTCCTGTTCTCCATGTATGCCCTCTCGGTCGTCGCTACCCTCGGCGCCGCGGCGGTGCTGCGCCGCACGGTCCTGCGCGGCCCGCGGCTGCCGCTGCTGCTGGAGCTGCCTCCGTATCGGGTGCCTGTCTGGAGCAACGTCCTGCTCACGACCTGGCGGCGCGTGCGAAAGTTCCTCGAGGACGCCGGAACGATCATCCTCACCATGACAATCATCCTGTGGGCACTGTTGTCGTTCCCGCACAGCGCCGAGATCGACGCGCGCTACGACGCAGCAGATACCCAGCTCCTCGCCACGACGACCGATGCCGGTGCGCGAGAGGCTGGGCTCGCCGAGTTGAGCGGACGACGGGCGAGCGAGCAGCTACGCTACAGCGTCGGCGGCCGGTTGGGCCGGGTTATCGAACCGGTCATCGAGCCGCTCGGTTTCGACTGGCGGATCGGCGTCGGGATCCTCGGGGCCTTCGCCGCCCGCGAGGTCTTCGTGTCGACGCTGGGCATCGTCTTCGGCATCGCGGAGGCCGACGAGGAGAGCGTCACCCTCCGCGCCTCGCTGCAGAACGCGCAACGGGAGGGCGGCACGCCGTTGATGACGCCGCTCACCGGGGTCTCGCTGATGGTGTTCTTCGTGCTGGCGTGTCAGTGCATGAGCACGATTGTGGTCGTGCGCAAGGAATCGGGCAGCTGGGGCTGGCCGTTGTTCATGTTCGGGTACATGTCGGTCCTGGCCTATACCGCGTCGTTGGCCGTGTATCAGATTGGGTCCGCGTTAGAGTGGGGCATCTCATGAATTGGCAAGCCATCATGGTCGCAATCATCGTCGCGGGGGCCGTCGTGTCCCTGTATCGTCATCTGCGTCAGCTGGTCGGCAGCTCTGCCCACGACGCACCAGCCTCGTGCCACGGGTGCGACGATTGCGACACCGAGTCTGAGTCTGACGCGGCGGCGCCAAGCCAACCAGATTCCGCGCCTCTCCATCCCCAGAGCACCCGCGTACACTAGTGTCCCGAATCAGAAGTCCGTTGCCGAGCTCCGGGAGCGTGGCGCCCGACTGGCAAGGCGCGACGAGGGAGCAAATTGGGTGTTTGTGACCGAGGAGCAACGCCGACAGGCGGGATGCCCCGCCCGGGAAATGGGTGGCGGATTTCTGACTCGGGACACTAAATCACCGCCGGTCTTGCAGCTTGGCCAGCAGCCGCAAGATTTCTAGATACAGCCAGACGAGCGTCACCAGCAGCCCGAACGCGCCATACCACTCCATGTACTTCGGGGCGCCGCGCTCGGCACCCTCCTCGATGAAATCGAAGTCGAGCACGAGGTTGAGCGCCGCGATGACGACGACAAACAGGCTAAACAGGATGCCGAAGGTACCACTGGAATGAATGAGCGGCACGCCGATACCGAAGAAGCCGAGCACGAAGCTCAACAGATAGACGATGCCGATGCCCCCGGTAGCGGCGAACACCCCAAGCTTGAAGTTCTCGGTCGCCCGGATAATCCCACTGCGATAGGCAAAGAGTAGCGCGCCGAGGGTACCGAACGTCAGGAAGACCGCCTGCGCCACGATACCCGGGTAGGTCTGCTCGAAGAGAAACGAGATGCCACCCAACGCCAACCCTTCGAGCGCTGCGTAGAGCGGCGTCGTGATGGGCGCCCAGGTCTGCTTGAACGCCGTCGCGATCGCCACGACGAACCCGCCGATGACGCCCCCGATGACCAGCCCCATTGGCAGTTGCCCGGCCGCCCCACGCCCCCACACATACATGGCGGCGGCAAACAGGATCGCCAGGGACATGGCCGTCTTGTTGACGGTGCCACCGATGGTCATCACCTCCTGCCCGACGACCGCCGGCACACGGGTGAACGTGTCGGCACCAAGGGCCGGGTTGCCGGAACGCAAGGCCAGATGGGCGGACATGGCTTGTCTCCTCGATTCTCGGGGGAACGTGGTCCCCGTCATAATGGGTATCGGCATCGGTCGCAACCGAGCCCCTCCACTGTACCGAACCTGCGATGGGGCCGCAATTGGCCGCGACCCGTCGCGCGACGGACGACCACCATGGCCCCTCTGACGCACCCCGAGCTGACCGTCGCGCTGGCGCTGGCCGCCGGCATCCTGGCGCAGTCGGTCTCACGATTGCTGCGGCTCCCCGGCATCGTGCTGCTACTGGCCAGCGGAGCGCTGCTCGGTCCGGAGGGTGTCGGCTGGATCGAGCCCCGAAGCCTGGGCGACGGGCTCTTTGGCATCGTCGACTTCGCTGTCGCGATCATCCTGTTCGAGGGCGGGCTCAATCTGGAGTGGTCTCGACTCAAGCGGCAGGAGGCGGCCATCCGCCGTCTGATCACGTGGGGCACGCTGATGACATTCGTTGGCGCCTCCGCGCTCGCCGCGCTGCTGCTCGGCTGGCGCTGGAACCTCGCGATCCTGTTCGGCGCGCTGGTGGTGGTCACCGGTCCTACGGTCATTCAGCCGCTCTTGCGAGACATGCGGCTCAGACCGCGGCTGAAGACGATTCTCGAGGCCGAGAGCGTCCTGATCGACCCCATCGGCGCTCTGCTCGCGGGATTCATCCTGCAATTGGTGACCCGACCTAGCGTGACCAACTTGGCGTCGCAAACCTGGGACGTCGCCCTCAGCATCGGGTTCGGCCTGCTGGCCGGTCTGGCCGCCGGCTTCCTGCTCGCCGCCGCGCTCCGCTACCGGCTGCTGATTGCGCACGGCTACGAGAACATCTTCACCCTCACCGGCGTGGTGTTGCTGTTCGAAGCCTGCGACGGGGTGATGCCCCCGAGCGGACTGGTCGCGGTCACGGTTGCAGGCGTCGTCATCGGCAATCTAGAGACACGCGTCGGCGAAGATCTCCGGGAGTTCAAGGACCAGCTGACCGTGCTGCTGGTCGGCATGCTTTTCATCCTGCTGGCGGCCGACGTGGCGCTCGATGACGTGCGGGCGCTCGGCGTGGGCGGCCTCACGGTGGTGGGCGGGCTGATCCTGGTCGTCCGTCCCCTGAGCGTCTGGGTGTCGACACGAGGCGTGAAGCTGACCACGCGCGAACGCGTCTTCATCGGCGCCATAGCCCCCCGCGGCATCGTGGCCGCGGCGATCGCATCCATCACCGCGGCCGCGCTCGAGACACAGGCCATCGAGGGCGGCGCGGCGTTGCGGGCGCTGGTCTTCTCGACAATCGGCGGAACCGTCGTGCTGTCCGGAGTGCTCGCCCACCCGCTCGCCTGGTTGCTCGATCTGCGGCTGCCGCAGCGCGATCGGGTGGCAATCTTTGGGGCCCAGGGGCTGGGCCTGCCGCTGGCCGAGGCCCTGCGCGCTGGTGGAGTGCCGGTCCTGTTCATCGAGTCGGACCCGAAACGGACACACGTTGCCGAACAGGCCGGGCACGCTGTCGTGTTCGGCGACCCGTTCGACGACCGGACGATGCAACGCGCGCGGATGGAGCTGGTCGGTACCGCGGTCGGCCTGACGTTCAACGAACACGCCAACAGACTGTTCGTGCGCGAGGCGCGCGAGGCGTTCGGTGTGACGCAGGGGTTCGTCGCGATGGAGTCGTTCGAGGACCAGCACACACGGCGTCTGCTGCAGCGGTCTGGTCTGGACATGCTCTTTGACGGTCCGCACGACCAGCCGCAGTGGGATGTGCGGTGGCGGCACGGTGACGTGGACATCGAATCGTTCGAGTATCAGCTCGACGTCGCGCCGGGGGCGCCACCCCCCGCAGCCGGGGATACCCCGACCAGCCAACCGCGAGCTGACGAGGGGCCCGTAATCAATGTCGACGAGGTCGACGAGGTCGACGAAAGTGACGACGTCGACCAGCATGTCATGCTCACGGTTTGCCGCGGCAAGCGCACGGCGCTGTGCCATCTGGGTTATGAACCGCAACCAGGCGACGTCGCGGCCGTGGCGCTCCATCGACCCGCTCGCCAGAATGCGATCGTGCATCTGGCCCGACGTGGCTGGACGCCGCGCACCAAATCGCCCCCTGCCGACGCCGAGGCCGGTGTGTTCGGCGAGCCACCCGCCGGCCGTGCCAACGCGTGATCGATTGCCCCATCCCCACAGCGGGTCTATCCTTGGCAGCACCGTTGGGACACAGCCGATCTGTTCGGGTCGCCGGCGCAGGTCTGTCACCGAAGGGAGTGCATTCGATGCTGTCCACACAGGCACAAAGATGGCTAACGCACACAGGCGCGCTCGGTGTGATCCTCGTGTTGGTCTCGGTCGGACCCGCCCAAGCACAGGCTGACTGCGATCACGACGACTGTCGGGGCAACTTGGCCGTGACCGTGTTCCCTGGCGTGTCAATCGACACGTTTGCCTCAAAGGACCTCCGGAATCTGGTCAACCCGGAAGCGTCCGGGGATGTCCAGGAACAGTTGATCGCAGGGTTCGATTTCGAGTTTCGTCTTGCCGGGGCCACCCCAGATGCGTCAGCGCCACCGCCGGAGAACCAGTTGTGGTTTTTCGGCGAGATCATCCACGGCGCCGCGAGCGGGGAAACCGACTGCACCTCGGTGGGCAACACAACCGACACCAGTTCGAGTGGCACCCCGTCACAAGCCCTCTGCAACGATCTCTTCACCGAACCCTCGACGGCGCAAGCCCCCAGCTTGGCGGTGTTCCGTCAAGCCACGAGCCTGGAAGCCTACATGGGACTGCGATACGAGTTCCTCCGTTTGAACGCACAGACCGAGGCAGCGGCCAGCCTGTATCTCAGGGGCAGTACGGCTTCCTGACCGTGGCCGAGGGCGGATCGGATGTAAGAGACATCTATCACGCCGGACTGGGCGTGGTCTTGACCGAAGGGAAGCTCATGGAAAGCTACGTCGAGTTCGGCTACGGGCGCAACGACGTGTTTGTGGACCAACGTCCCCGATTCAAGGTCGACGCGTTTCTGTCGATGCCGGGCCCAAAGGGGGTCTCGCCCTTCGCGCAGGTCGTCATAGACGCCGACTTCGGCGACCGGGGCGACAGCATCCAGAGCTTCTTCGGACTCGACATCGACATCTTCGAAGCGTGGAGCTCTGCGCCCTCCACCTCGTAGCCCCACGGCCGGCCCCCACATGCGAATCCGGTGTGGGGAGACCGCACGCAGCGGGCATCCTGGGGCGGGTTTGGCGCACGCACCCAGCCAGTCCCCAGGTATACTTGTGCCCTTCGTGCGTCCTGCTAACCCCTGACTCCTTGAGCATCACCATCTAGACGTGCGCATCGAGTTCCACGGCGCGGCCCGAGAGGTCACCGGGTCTTGTCACCTCGTCGACTGCGGCGGTGTACGCATCCTGCTCGACTGTGGGATGATCCAGGGTGGCCGCGAGCGGCACGAGCGCAATCGCGAGCCGTTCCCCTTCGACCCGCGCACGCTCGATTGCGTCATTCTCAGCCATGCCCACATCGACCACTCGGGCCGGCTGCCGCTACTCCGCAAAGCCGGCTACCACGGCCCCATCGTCACGACCGCTCCCACGGCGCAACTGCTCGAAATCATGCTGGCCGATTCCGGCCGCATCCAAGAGGAAGATGCGCGCTGGACGATCCGGCGGCTCGAAAAGCGCAAGAAGGACACGAGCTGGGTCACCGCGCTCTACACCGAGGAGGACGCCATCGCGGTGCTCGACCAGCTCGTGCCGGTGCCCCTGGGCGGCACCCACACGTTACCGCGCGCCGGTACCGTCACCTTCGTGCCGGCAGGACACATTCTCGGCGCTGCGATCATCGATCTCCGACTCGACGACGAAGGGACGAGCCGCCGACTCGTGTTCTCTGGCGACCTCGGGGTGCAAGGTGCCCGGCTGCTGCCCCGCCCGCAGTCGGTCGACTGCCCCGACTACCTGATCATGGAGTCGACCTACGGCGACCGAGATCGGGCGAACGAAGGAGACCGCACCGAGCGGCTGTTCGACATCATCCAGCGCACCATGCGTCGCAAAGGCAAGGTGATCATTCCGGCCTTCGCCGTCGGGCGGACGCAAGAGGTGCTGACCCGGATCAACGACCTCGTCGAAGCGGGCCGGTTGCCGGACGCACGAGTCTATGTCGACAGTCCGATGGCCGTGGCGGCGACCAGGGCATTCGCCTTGCACCCCGAGGCTTACTCGCGCCCGGTGCGGGAGCTGATGGAAGACGGCGACGCGCCGCTCTACTTCGAGGGACTCGAGCTCGTCAGCCGTGTCGAGGACTCGATGGCGCTCAACGAGTCGCGCAGGCCGGCGGTCATCATCTCGGCGTCTGGCATGTGCACGGCCGGGCGAATCAAGCATCACTTGAAGCACAGCATCACCAACTCCCGGAACACGGTGGTCTTTGTCGGCTACCAGGCTTCGGGGTCGCTCGGGCAGGTGATCCAGGCCGGCACCAATCCGATCCGGATCTTCGGCGAGTGGTATCCCCTGAACGCGCGAGTCGAGACGATCGAAGGCTTCTCGGCGCATGCCGACCGCAGGGAGCTGCTCGAATGGTTCGCGTCGCTGGGCGATGCGCCAACCCGGACCTTCGTGGTTCACGGGGAGGAAGCCGTGTCGCTGCACTTTGCCGACACCCTC
>PBRZ01000076.1 GCA_002726085.1 Acidobacteriota bacterium | reverse complement strand
CCGGAGGCCGTCACGCCAGCACCAGGCGTCGGGCTACATATGAACTTCGCTCTCTCTTAACAAGTGGAACGGCCGCAGGGGGCGGGTCACTTTCATGCCAGCGAAGATAGGAATGCCTCTGACTTCAACATTCCATTCTTCCGGCACGATGATGTCGAAGCCACCAAAAATCGCAAGTAACGTCAACGGAATCTTGCCTGGTGCAAGCTTCGCCTGCTCAAGATTGATATTGATGCCACCAAAGATCACGCCTGCCTGTCCACCACGGAAACTTTGTGACGTGACCACTCGGTTTCCGCCACCAAACAACGCAACGATGTTCAGGTCGTTGGACTCCAGCAGCGGAATGTGTGGGACTGATGTGAGTCTGGGTCTGACGAGAAACCAGACGCCAATAGCGATCAGGAGCAGGGGCCAGAACTGCCAGCTCTCGGCCCAGTAGATGAATCCCAGTTCATTGGCGAGAAAGAACGCGCCAAGCGCCACAAAGATGATGGCGCTTCCAAGACGTTTGGCCGACCAATGCCATACGCCGATCCAGATGAGAATGAGGGGCCACCAGCGGTCAAACCGCAGAAATTCAAATCCATCCAGGAGAAAAAGAATCCCGAGGACGATGAGCGCCGAGCCAAAGAACAGGCGGTCACGAGTCTCCGATAGATTGAACATAAGCTCCACGCTGTGGGGTTAGGCCGCACAGGCAGCGGTCGCGGCGTAGTGTCCCAGACTGTAGGTGTTCAGCGTATGCCGGCGTGGGCTCCGTGTTCAACCGGTCGAGGGTCTACTCGCGCACGGTCGGATACTCGATGCCGAGCTGCTCGAGATAGGTGTCGTAGGTCGACGGGTCGTAGTAGTACTGCTCCAGCTCCGGCTTGAACCTGTCCATGATCTCCTTGTTCAGCCAGATCGCCGGACCGTCCTGGGGCCGCAGCAGCGAGACATACTTCCGGTCCTTGGTCTGGACGTTGTTGAAGTAGTCCCAGGCGTTCTCGACGATCGACGGGGTCAGCAGCAGGTCGAGCACCGTCATCGCGTGCACTTTGGCGCCGGCCGTGGCCCCCTTGTGCGCGATCGGTGTCGCCATCGCGATTGCCTTGTTCCAGTTGTGCCCCTGGCCCCCGGAGATATTGGAAGGAAAGCCGAGCGTGACGGTCGGCACGTTCCAGGCGATGTCGCCGATGTCGTCAGACGGGCCGCCCCGCTGCTGGCTCACCGGGGTGGACTCGCGGCCACGAAGGGTCTGGCTGACTTCGGTGCTCAATCCACGCGCCTGTGCGCCGAGCATCTCCTGAACGGCGCGCGCCATCCGCTGGTCGTCCTCGCTCCACTCGGGCATGCCGACCTTGAGGATGTTGGCGTGCATCGCCTCGGCCAGCGCCTTGTTCGAGTGTTGCGGGTAGGCGGCGCCGAGCACCCGTGAGCGGACCTCGGTGCCGGTCATCAGCGCCGCGCCGGCGGCGATCTGCTCGCCGATGTCCCACAGGCTCTTGATCCGCTCGTAGGTGACCTCGCGGAAGAAATACCAGACCGCCGCGGTGGGCGGGACGACGTTGGGTTGGTCGCCACCGTCGGTGATGACGTAGTGCGAGCGCTGCTGGATCTGGAGATGCTCGCGCCGGTAGTTCCAGCCGACGTTCATCAGCTCGACGGCGTCGAGCGCGCTGCGACCGTCCCAGGGGGAGCCGGCGCCGTGAGCGCTCTCGCCCTCGAACAGAAACTCGACCGACACCAGCCCGCTGCCGAAGCCCTGGCCCCAGCTGGTGCCGAGCCCGGTGCTGACGTGACAGTAGAGCACCGCGTCGACGTCCTCGAACAGCCCGGCCCGCACGAAGTGCGCCTTTCCGCCGAGCTGCTCCTCGGCGACACCCGGCCAGAGCATCAGCGTGCCGGGGATGTTCTCGCGCTCCATCACCTGCTTTACGGCGAGCGCGGCGGTCACGATGAGCGCCTGCCCCGAGTTGTGACCCTCGCCGTGCCCCGGCGCCCCCGCCACCAGCGGGTCACGGTAGGCGACACCCGGTTTCTGCGAGGCCTGCGGGATGCCGTCGATGTCGGTGCCGAGCGCGATGACCGGTTTGCCCGACCCCCACGTCGCGACCCACGAGGTCGGGATGCCGGCGACGCCTCTTTCGACCGCGAACCCGTGCGATTCGAGAATCCCGGTGACGTAACGCTGGGTCTCGAACTCTTGGAACCCCAGCTCGCTGAAGCTGAAGATGGAGTCGACCATCTGCTGGGTGAAGTCGCGCCGGGCCTCGACGTCCACAATCACCTCTTGCTTGAAGCGGTCGAGTCGCGGGTCGGCGTCGAGCGCCGGGGCGGCGGTGGCCGTTGGTTGAGGTTGCTGCTGCGCGGTTACGCCGGTCAGGGTCGCGACGACGGCCGCGACGCCGACGATCCGCGGGACGGCTGAGCGGACCTTTGTCATCGCAGTCTCCTAGTTGGCGCCTTCACGGACGGTCGGATACGCGATGCCGAGCTGCTCGAGATAGGTGTCGTACTTCGACGGGTCGAAGTAGTACTGCTCGAGCTGCGGCTTGAACGTGTCCATGATCTCTTCGTTCAGCCAGATGGCCGGCTCGTCCTGCGGGCGCAGGAACGTGGTGTATTCCATGTCTTTCTTCTGGACGTTCTCGAAATAGTCGTTGGCATTCTCGACCAGCTCCGGGGTCAGCAGAATGTCGAGCAGCGTCCGGGCGTAGACCTTGGCGCCGGCGGTCGCCCCCTTGTGGGCGATCGGGGTCGCCATGGCAATGGCTTTGTTCCAGTTGTGTCCCTGGCCGCCGGAGATGTTCGACGGGAACCGCAGCGACACGGTCGGCACCACCCACGAGATGTCGCCGATGTCGTCTGACCCGCCGCCCCGGCGCTGGCCGTCCGGGATGTCCTCGCGGCCGCGCACCTCCTCGCTGACCTCGGTCCCCAGGCCCCGCTCTTCGGCGCCCAGCATCTTCTGCACCGCCTTGGCCATGCGCTGGTCGGCGTCGCTCCACTGGGGCATGCCCACCTCGAGGATGTTGGTGTGCACCGCCTCGGCCAGCGGCTTGTTCATGTGCTGCGGCCAGGCGGCGCCGAGCACCCGCGAGTCGACCGTGGTGCTGGTCATCATGGCGGCGCCCTCGGAGATCTGGTTCCCGATCTCCCACATACGCATGATGCTCGGGTAGTCGGTCTCGCGGAAGAAGTACCAGACCGCCGCCGTTGGCGGGACGACGTTGGGCTGGTCGCCGCCGTCGGAGATGACGTAATGGGATCGCTGCTGAATGCGCAGGTGCTCGCGGCGATAGTTCCAGCCGACGTTCATCAGCTCCACGGCGTCCAGCGCGCTACGGCCGTCCCAGGGGGACCCGGCACCGTGGGCGCTCTCGCCCTCGAACAGATACTCGACCGACACCAGCCCGTTGCCGCCGCTCTCGCCCCAGCTCGCGTTCATGCTGTTGCTGACGTGCGAATAGAGCACGATATCGACGTCATCGAACAGCCCGGCGCGCACGTAGTGCGCCTTGGTTCCGAGCTGCTCCTCGGCGATGCCGGGCCAGATGACCAGCGTGCCCGGCAGCTCTTCGCGCTGCATGATTTTCTGCACCGCCAGGGCCGCCGTGATGTTCAGCGCCTGCCCGGCGTTGTGCCCTTCGCCGTGGCCAGGGCCGCCCTTGATGAGCGGTTCGCGATAGGCGACGCCCGGCTTCTGCGACGCCTGCGGGATGCCGTCGACGTCGGTGCCGATCGCGATGACCGGCGAGCCCTCGCCCCAGGTGGCCCACCAGGCGCTGGGGATGCCGGCGACTCCTCGCTCCACGGCGAAGCCGTGGTCCTCGAGGATGCCGGTGACGTAGCGTTGCGTCTCGAACTCCTGAAAGCCCAGTTCGTTGAAGCTGTAGATCATGTCGACCATCTGCTGGGTGAAGTCGCGGCGGCTCTCGACGTCGACCACAGCCTCGTCCTTCAGCGTTTCGAGCCGGGCGTCCTCCGGCAGTGCCGCCGCGGCTGCCGTTGCCAGCGGATCGGGCTGTGGCAGCGCGAAAACAACGAGTGCCACGGCGGCGATGAAGGCGGTGAGCCAGGTGAGCTGTGTGAAACGCATGCGGTGCTCCCGGGAAGATGATCGATGACTTCAAACGATGCCGACAGGACGCCGAGCGATGCCCGTGACGATGTCGTTCGCGTGACGGTGCGCCTGACGTTCGATCCTATGTCAGTGGGCTGTTACAGGGAACCGGAAAGTGTCTGCCCTCGGGCATCCGGCGATCGGCCACGCCAGGCTCACCGGTCAGGTCGGCGAACTGCCGATCAGGCTGCCGTCAGACCCGAGGATCGTGATAGTGTGGGCGGCTCACAGTGGTCTCCGGCCACTGGCCCCTTGAAGACCGATGGATGCATTGCCGTCATGTCCGCGGTGCGGAGCCGACACGGACGTCGAGGCCCTCGGGTCCTCTTCGGGGTCGCGCTGGCTGCACTGTGACCTGTGCGGTCACCTGTGGCGCCAGCTCGACCTGGGGCGAGATGCGTTCTCGCTGATTGTCGCCGGTCAGCGCGAGTTCGATCGACCGTCGGTGGAGCGGGCTGGCAGGCAAACGATGCCCCGCGCCGCACGGTTCACCATGCGTCTGGAGATACGGTACCGGACCCGGAAAGATCAGGACGCGGACTGGCAGGTCGGGCACACCGAGAACCTGAGCCGATCCGGCGTCCTGTTCCGCACCGACGCGTTGCTCGAACAGGACTCGCCGCTCGACCTCATCATCGTCCTACCGTCTGGTGTGCCAGGCGGGCCGCCTAGCCGATTCCGCTGTCACGGCGAGATCGTGCGGCAGTTGCCGTCGACCCGGTCCGGAGAGGCGCCGGCCATCGCTGCTACCGTCGACGGCTACCGCTTGACGCTGCAATGACGAAGTGTCCCTCGAATGTCGTGGCAGCGGCGCTGGTGTCTGGATGACGGCGAAGCCCCCCAGCCCATCCTGTCTCCTGTCTCCTGTCTCCTGCCTCCTGTAGGACATACACCCTTGCGCTACGCCATCTCCACCTTCGGGTGCCGCGTGAACCAAGCCGATTCGCTGCAGCTCGAAATGGGGCTGCGCGCGCGGGGTGCCACGCCGGGCTCGGTCGACGAGGCGAATCTGGTGGTGGTCAACACCTGCTCGGTGACCGCCACCGCCGACCACGGCGCCCGCCAGACCTTGCGCCGGGTGGCGCGCCTGAATCCTGAGGCGCGGGTGGTCGCCACCGGCTGCTACGCGACGCGGGATGGCGAGGCAGTGGCAATGCTGCCGGGCACGCCCGAGGTGGTGCCTAACGCGGACAAGGACAGCATGCTCGACCGGCTGCTGCCGCCGCGGGAAGACGGGGAAACCACTGCCGAACGCTTCGGCGACGGTCCGGGCGTCTGCGGGGCCCTGGTCTCGCCCGGCACCGTTGGCCGGGTGGCCTTCATGCTCCGGGTGCAGACCGGGTGCGACGAGCGGTGCGCCTACTGCATCATTCCGTCGACCCGAGGCCATGGCCGCAGTCTCGACCTGACGCACGTGCTCGGCGCCGTCAGCCACGCCGTTGCGAGCGGATTCAACGAAGTGGTGCTGACCGGCGTGCACCTCGGGTCGTATGGGCGAGACCTGGACCCTGATGCCACGGCGTCCGGGCCCGCCTCGCTGACCACGCTGCTCGCCGCGCTCGACCGGCACCCCTCCGACGTCACGTTTCGTATCAGCTCGCTCGAGCCGATGGACTGTCCGCAAGAGGTCGTCGATCTGGTTGCCTCGAGCGGCCGGTTTGCGCCCCATTTCCATCTGCCGCTCCAGCATGCCAGCCACGCCATGCTGCGCCGCATGCGGCGTCCCTACACCTTCGATCTGTATCGCCGCACAGTCGACCGCATCCGCGACCGACTGCCGCACGCCGGCATCGGGTCTGACCTGATTGCCGGGTTCCCCGGCGAGCGCGCGGAAGACGCACAGCAGACGCTCGACTATCTGGCCGACAGCCCCCTGACATACCTGCACGTCTTTCCCTACTCGCCGCGTCCCGGAACCGAGGCTGCGCGCCTCCCCGACCGGGTGCCCGGCCCGGTAGTGCGCGCGCGCGCGCGCACGTTGCGCGACGTCGGCGCCGATCTGTCCAGGCGGTTCCGCAAATCGCAGGTGGGGCAGGTGCGCCCCGGGCTGTCGCTCGAAGGCGGCACGACCGTGCTGACCGACAACTACCTGAAGGTGGCGGTGCCGCCCGGCCGAGACGGCAACCAGCGCGTCGAGGTCCGCATCACCAGCGCCGACCCGCTGGCCGGCGCGATTCTCGACTGACGTGAGGAGAGGCTTAGGAAGCCACTCACGCGGGCTTCGGGTTCGGGTCTGAGACAGGCCAATTGTGCGGATTGCCGAGGTCAATCGAGTTCGGCGACAAAGAAGGCCGGGGTCACGATGCGCGTGTCGCCGACCGACCCGATCGCCAGCAGGTCCGCGTCGCCAGAGACGAGACGCGCCGCTCGTCCTTCGACGGCCGCCTCGAGAAACATGTCGTCATGGGGGTCGCGACACTGGCGAATGCGGGTGGTGGGTTCGACCAGCTCAGACCTCAACGCGAGCAGACGCAAGAGGTCTCGCACATCCTCGTCCTCGATGCCGTAGCGTTCCTGCAGCCACGGCCGGGTGAGGGTTGCGACCAGCTCCTCCAGGATCGGTGTGCTGACGAGGGCAAGAAAGCGAAGGTCGCGCAGCGCTCGCAGGATGTTACCTGGCGCTCCGCGCGGCCGGATCGACCCGCTGACGAAGACGTTGGTGTCGATGACCGCCCGCATCTGACCTGCGGGGACGTCGCGCGGGACTTTCACCACGGGCCGCTAGCGGGGCCGGCGCGTTTCCTCGCGCGCGCGCCGAACATCGGCGGCCACGTCTGCCTCGTCGGTGTCCTCGCTCCGCCGATAGGTGCGCTCGAGAAGGCGGTCAAAGCGGTAGACGACCTCCTTTTCGTCGAGCCGTTCCAGCCGCTCGTACTCCTCGTAGGGCAGCAGCACCGCCTCGGGACGACTCCCCCGGGTCAGGACGTAGGGCACGCGATTTTCACGGACTTCATCGAAGACGGCCTTGAAGCGTCGCTGTAATTCGGTGACGCCAATGATTCTCGCAGCCATACTTCGTATTGTAATACATATTTAGATATGATTTCGTGCGTCGGACAGGTCGTCGACTGGAGGGTCACGGCGCCGGCTCGAGCTCGGCCGGCCAGTTGAGCACCCAGGTGATCGGCGCCGAGAGCGCCCCCTCGACGAGGGTGTTCACCAGGAACCGTTCACCGTCGGCGCTGACGTCGAAGACGTTGCGTTGGATGGGCGTCTGCCTGAAAGGGGCCTCGAAGAGCTGTTGCGGTGTGCCGATGACGATGGGCGCGTCACCCGTCACGTCGATGTCCACCGCCATGAGCTGGTTGTTTTCAGTGGTCCAGTACAGCTCCCGTCCGTCGGCGCTCCACCGGGGTGCAAATCCTGCCGCGGTCGAGATCTGCCACTGGCCACCGGAGGGCGGCACGGTCCTGACATACACGCGAAACTCCACCGATTCGTCCGACCAGTAGGCCATCCAGTGGCCGTCCGGCGAGATGACGCCGGACGCGTCCTGAAACGGCGTGCTCAAGAAGCTCGTCGGCTGGCGGTCCCCCGACATCGGCAACAACCACAGATCGTAATCGGCGTCCAGGGTGGTGAAGGACACCTGCTCGCCATCGGTCGACCACCCGAACGGCACCTTCAGCTCGTCGGTCTCGAGCAGCAGCTGCGCCGGGTCGGTTCCAGCGGTGCCCTTCAGGTAGAGGTCGAACGGTCGGGTCTCTCGAGCCGAGGCGAACAGGATGCGGTCGCCATCCGGCGACCAGACAGGCCACTGGTCGTCTGCCGGATCGAAGGTGAACCGCTGGTCGGTCCCACGCTCCAGGTCCAGCAGCCAGATGTCGCCGTCACGTTGCACGGCGACCCGTCTCTCGTCGGGAGAGAGCACCGGGTTCTGGTAGTCGCCCGGCGCTCCCACCGTGCCGAGCTCGTTCCCCGAACGGTCCAGCCACCGGAGCTGCGTCAGCGTCGACCCGGCCGCGGGCACATACGCCAATCCGCCCCGGTCAGAGGTAGATACCCCGAGCGAGCCAAGGGTCGGGTCAGACAAGACCCCGTCGACCACACGAACCGGATCGCCCGTCAACTCCAGTTGATCCGTATCGAACCGTTGCGCCATGAGCGCACCGCCCCGATCGAACAGGAGATAGCCGGGCGCCGCAAAACGGGCCATGAAGCCGGTCTGCACGATGGGTGAAGACACGTTTCCGGTCTCGAGGGAACCAATGCGGATGCCGGCCTCCTGCGGATCGAGAGAGGTGGTCACAAACAGAAAATGGTCGCCGTCAGGCAGGAACTGCGGCCAGGCATGGGACACCCCACCGACCTCGTCGAGCGTGGTCACCGGCGTCGGCTCTCCGCCGGCTGCCGGGATCCGAGACAGGCCACGACCGAACTGTCCGAACAGGATCACGTTGTCCTCGCCCCACGTCCCACCAACCCCGATCGGGACCTGGGCCACGGTCTGTGGCGGTCCCCCCGTCAGGTCCACGGTCTTGAGCTCGCTCAACGTGAAAAAGCCGATCGAACGCCCGTCTGGGGACCAGAACGGGAAGCCGGCATCCATAGCGCCCGGCACGGTACGCGGCTCGAGCGTATCAATAGAGCGTACCCAGAGCTGCCCGCGCGGACCGGTGACGAACGCCAGCTGGGTGCCGTCCGGCGACAGCGCCAGGGAGCCCACACTTCCGGTGCCTTCGGTGAGCACGGAGAAGCGCGTCGTCGGCGCGATCGGTGTGCGCGTGAGGGAGGACACCGCCACCGAAAGCGCTGCCAGCACGACAACTGCCATTATCGTCGTCATGGCCATCCAGATTCGCTGGCCAGTCTTGCCGCTTGCATCAGGCAAGACACCGGGTTCGGTCGGTGCGGCAGGATGGGAGAGGTCGAACGCCCCATCCAGCGCCAGCCGCACGTCGCCGATGTCGCGGACGCGCTGGCCCGGGTCCTTGTGCAGACACCGCCGCAGGTAGGTGGCGAGCGCGGGCGGCAGGTCGTTCGGCAATCGGTCCCAGGACGGCTCGGCCCGCAGCACCGCCGCCAGCGTGTCCGACACGTCGTCGCCCACGAAGGCGCGCGCGCCGGTCAGCATCTCGAAGAGCACGGCGCCGAAGGCCCATACATCCGCGCGCTTGTCGACCGTCTTGCCCTTGGCTTNCTCCGGCGACATATAGGCGGCCGTCCCCAGAATGACGCCCATCTGCGTGGCGGCCGCCGTCAGGGTCGGCGAATGCAACGGGTCTGTCGTGCCGCTTGCGGCAGTCGAGTCGAGCGCCTTGGCGAGGCCGAAGTCGAGCACCTTGACGGTGCCGTCCTCCCGGACCTTGATGTTGGCGGGCTTCAGGTCGCGGTGGATGATGCCCTGCTCGTGCGCCGCTTCGAGGGCTTCGGCGATCTGTCGGGCGATCGTCAGAGCTTCCTCCACTGGTAGCCGCGGGTCTTCTGACCCGCGGATCGGCGACCCCGAAGGGTCACCGCTACCGGTGATGCGCTCTGCGAGGGTGGGGCCTTCGACGAGCTCGAGGACGAGCGCNCTCGTCTGACCAGATTCTTCGAGGCCGTAGATGCTGGCGATGTTCGGATGGTTCAGCGAGGCCAGCACCTTGGCTTCTCGCTCGAAGCGGGCGAGCCGGTCCGGGTCGGCCGTGAACGCCGCCGGCAGCACCTTTAGCGCCACGTCCCGGTCCAGCTTCGTGTCGCGAGCCTGGTAGACCTCTCCCATACCGCCCTCGCCGATCTTGGCGGCGACTTCGTACACGCCGAGGCGGGTGCCAGGGTTCAGTGCCATGGTTCCTGGAGAGTCGTTGGATTATATCGGCAGGGCCGTCACTCGGGCGCAAGGCTTCGCTGCTCGGGTCGAAGGCGCTCAGTATTCTTCGACGTCGAGCCCTGGCACCCGCCGGTAGTGCGCCGCGTTTCTGGTTACCACCGGCATGTCATATGCGAGTCCCGTCGCGGCGATCCAGAGGTCGTTGCCGCCAATCAACCGCCCTTGTTCCTGCAGATAGCGATAGGCCCGCCCATACTTCCAACAGACGTCCGCGTTCGACGCGAGCACGTAGAAGGGGCCGAGAAATGCCTCCCACCGTGCACGGTCAGCGAGCGAGGCGCCCGCCGCCAGCTCTCCGGCCACAATGAACGGGAGGTAGAGCCGGGCGTCGCCGTTGGCTTCGAGGAAAGCGACGGCCGCTCCTGGTCTGGCGCGGTTGTGTTCGCGTTCGAGATCGATCAAGAAGGTGGTCTCGAGGATCAGCGTTCTGCCCACTTATCCTCCGGTGGAAGCTGTTGACGAATGTGCGCCTCGATGCGGTCGAGCTCCGCATCGGAGAATGTCGGCCGGCCTGACTTGTAGGACGCGAGCAACTCTCTGGCCGTGGTCGTGTCCTCAGGCCAGCTCGCTCGCAGTACGACTTCGCTGAACGATTCGGCACGGTAGCGCCTGGCGGCCCGGAGGCGTTCGTAGGCTTCTATCTTCAGGGAGACTGTCTTGGTGCTCATCTGTGCAATATACACATTGCATAGAAAGATGCCAAGCACCGAGTCAGGACCGGTCGACCGGTTAGTCGACCGGTGGCGATACACTAGTCCGGATGTGCATTGGGGATAGAGCGAATCGCTGGCGGGCCGCACGGTGAGGCGGCTCGTGGTGCCAGTCGTCGTGCTGGCGGCGATGGGTCTGCTCACGGGTCGCCCCTTCGCCGCGGGCGACTGGCCGATGTGGGGCGGGACGCTGGCGCGCAACATGACTTCGAGCGAGACCGGGTTCCCGACTGAATGGGACACCGACGCCGGCGCCAACGTGAAGTGGGTCGCGGCGCTCGGGTCGACGAGCTACGGCAATCCGGTGGTCGCCTCTGGGAAGGTCTTCGTCGGGACCAACAACGACCGGCCGCGGCATACCGACGTCGAGGGTGACAAGGGGATCGTGATGGCGTTCCGCGAGGCGGATGGTGCCTTTCTCTGGCAGATGGCGCACGACAAGCTGCCAAGCGAGGACAACGACTGGCCGTTCCAGGGGGTCTGCTCGTCGCCCAGCGTTGACGGCGACCGACTCTACTACGTGAGCAACCGAGGCGAAGTGGTGGCGCTCGACACCGAGGGNTTCCTCGATGGCGAGAACGACGGGCCGTTCACGGGCGAGGTCCGCGCCGGTCAGACCGATGCCGACGTCATCTGGTCGTACGACATGATCGGCGAGCTCGACGTCTTTCCCCACAATATGACCAGCAGTGCGCCGGCCGTGTATGGCGACTTGGTCATTGTCAANACCTCGAACGGTCAGGACGAAAGCGGCTATGTGCCGTCGCCGGAGGCGCCGGATCTGATCGCGTTGAACAGGCAGACGGGGGCGCTTGTATGGCGGGCCGCCCCGGTCGGCGAATGGATTCTGCACGGCCAGTGGTCGTCGCCGGCAGTCGCCGAGATCGACGGCGTCGTGCAGGTGGTGATCGGGCAGGGCGACGGCTGGGTGCGTGGCTACGACGTTGCCGATGGCATGCTGCTGTGGGAGTTCGACACCAACCCGATAGAAGCCGAGTGGCCGACGACCCGTAACAACGTCATCGCCACGCCGGTCGTCTGGAACGACATGGTCTTCGTCGCCAATGGCCAGGACCCGGAGAGTGGCGAGGGAGATGGCCGCCTGCATGCCATTGATGCGACTGGCCGCGGCGACATCAGCGAGTCGGGGGTCGTGTGGCGGACCGAGGCGATTCGCCGTTCGCTGTCGACGGTTGCGATCGACGACGGGCTGCTGTATGTCGCCGACTTCAGCGGCTATCTGCACTGCCTCGACGTCACCACCGGCGAAGAAGTGTGGGTCTACGACACGTTCGCGGCGGTCTGGGGCTCACCGCTGGTGGTCGACGGCAAGATCTATCTGGGTGACGAGGACGGCGACGTGGTGGTGCTGCGCGCCGGTCGCGACCTCGAGGTGCTGGCGGAGAACACTCTCCGCGGCCTCGTCTATGGTGCCCCTGTTGCCGCCAACGGCGTGCTCTACATCAACACCGTCAGCGACCTGTTTGCCCTGGAGGAGCGGTAGCAAGCCCCTTCAGGGGCGCTGCACCCTCGCAGGCCATTAGGGTCGCGAGGGGAATCTTTCGTGGCGCAGGCCCTTAGGCCTGCGATCGCACGGCTAAAGCCGTGCGCCACGCCGTGCGCCACAACAGTCCCACTCGAACCGAGCTGCGGGCCTAGTTCCCCTGTTCGCCAATCGCGTAGAGGGTGCCCCCCGCCCGAATGTAGAGATGCCCGTCGGACACCGACGGCGTGCTCAGCGTGTAGCCCGGCAGCGAGTTCTTCGCCAGGACCTCGAAATCTCGCCCCGCCCGATACACCGTCGTCACGCCATCCTCGCTGGTCGCATACAGCTTGCCGTCGGCCAGGATCGGCGAGGCGCTGTAGGTGCCCGGCTCGAGCCGCTGCTCGGTGTAGACCGTCTCGCCGGTAGTCATGTCGAGCGCGTGCGCCACGCCGTTGTCCTGCACGACGTAAAGCAGCTCGCCGTCAGAGACCGGCGTCGGCACGTCGGGGCCGCTGTCGAACGACCAGAGGAGGTGCGATGTGGTGATGTCGCCGCGTCCGCCCGCCTTCAGTGCCAGCATCGGACGCACCCGGGTCGGCGCGATGATCGTTTCGCCCACGATTAAGGGCGACGCGATGAGCCGGTAGGCGCCGTTGTTGCGAGGATTCAGACCGTCGGCGCGCCAGAGCTCGGCGCCGGTCTCGAGATCGTGGCCGGTCACGACGTCGCCGCCGGTGAGAACGATCTCCGTCGTGTCGCCATACTGCAGCAGCGCCGGCGTCGTGTAGGAATCGGGTGATTCGCGCTGGGCGTTGGTCGGCCGTTCGACCATCCAGTCTGTCTCGCCGGTCATCTTGTCGATGCGCAGCACGTAGGAGGGGTCGTCGGTCCGCATGCCGTGCAGCACCTGCACGTAGAGTGCGTCCTCGTGCAGGAGCGGCGAGGAGGCAAATCCCCAGTTCAAGCCGAACGCCCAGTAGTCGTCGGAGATGTTTCGCGCCCACAGCTCGTTGCCGTCGAAGTCGAAGGCGCGCAGCCAGCCGGTGCCGGTCATCACCCAGACATGTTCGCCGTCGGTGACCGGAGACGGCGACGACATGTTCTGCTTGCGCTGCTGGCGATCATTGTCGCTGAGGTGTCGCTTCCAGATGATGGTGCCGTCGGTGCGGTTGACGCGCCACAGCTCGACGACCCGCTGCTCTCCGCCGTCAGCCGCTGACGCTGACGGGGAAGCGCCTCGTGGCGGTCCGCGGCGGCCTCGCCCCTGGCCCCGCCGTCCGAAGCGACGGCCAAANCCGCCACCGCTGCTGCGCGCCAGATACGAGACGTTCAGGAAGATCGTGTCCTCCCAGATGATCGGAGTGGCGCCGGTCCAGGAGTTCTCCGCCACCTCGAGCCTCCAGGCGACGTTCTCGGTGTCGCTCCAGGTGGTCGGCAGCCCGGTCTCGGTGGTGGTGCCATTGAGGTGCGGACCACGCCACTGAGGCCAGTTGTCAGCGGCCAACACGCTGGTGCCGCCGACCACGATGGCCAACACGGCACCGACCGTCAACGCGAACCACCGGGTCGTCCCTCTGAGCGCCTTCACCACGGGTGTCCTCCTTGCCGCGCAAGAGTACATGTTCTCGTGGGATGACGATTGTTCGCGCTTGCTCGTTTACCAGTCGNCCTGTTCGAGGCCTTGAAGTAGACACCAAAATAGTGTCATATGACACTATATGGGTGTCAATGAATCGAGTCCATTCGGTGGGCGGACCCGCACGCGGTCTCTGTTGGCCCTCCGACTGCTCGGGAGCAGCTATCCCCGCGAGCTGAGCCGGGTGCTCGAGACACCCCTGGCACCGGTGCAGCGCGCTCTCCGCGGGTTGGAGCAAGATGGCCTGGTCGCCGCGAGAACCGTGGGGCGCACGCGCCTCTACACGCTGAATCCCATTTATTTTGCCAGGCGTGAGCTGGCGGCGTATCTAGCCCGACTCGCCGATGCGGACCCGGCACTGCAACGCACCGTCATCACGCTCCGTCGCCGTCCGCGACGCACAGGGAAGCCGCGGTGAGGCTCACGAAGCGGTCGTCGCTTCGTCAGGTGGCGCTTGTCGTCGGCGCGTCGCTCGACCGTCATGGGATCGGCGCTGTCCTGACGGGAGGGGCTTGTGCGTCGCTGCATACAGCAGGGACGTACTCGTCCCTCGACCTCGACTTCGTGCTCACGGGCACGGTCACCCAGGCAACGCTCGACGACGCAATGGCGGCCGTCGGATTCACGAGAACGGGCGACCGCTTTCTGCACCCTGAGGTCGCTTTCTGGGTGGAGTTCCCTCGCGGCCCGCTGGCGGTGGGCGGCGACTACAAGATCAAGCCGACTGTCCTCCGCGGTCGTGCCGGTCATGTTCACGCGCTGTCTCCCACCGACTCGTGCAGAGACCGACTCGGGGCGTTCTTCCACTGGGACGACCGCCAGAGTCTGGATGTCGCGATTCAGATCGCCGTGCGGCACCCGGTCGATATCGCTGCCATCCGTCGGTGGAGTCGGCGGGAAGGCGCTGACGAGAAGCTGGACGAGTTTCTCGAACGAGCAAGGCGAGCGCAACCGTTCGGTTAGGCCCTAAGTGCGCATCGGGCAGGAACTTGTGATCGTTCGAGAGAACGGAACGGCGGGGCATAGTAGGATGTGGAGTCACCAGAGGACATCGATGATGCGGGTTCGACGGGCGTCCGGACTCTTGCGCGCGGCTGCTTCACTCGTGGCGGTTGGCCTTGGCATCGCTGTGTCCGCGGCCGGACAGGAGGCGCCGCTCGCCGACGCGGTCGAGCGCGGCGATGCGGCCATCGTGCGGTCGTTGCTCGAGCAGCAGGTTGACGTGAACGCAGCGCAGGGCGACGGGGCGACCGCGCTGCACTGGGCCGTGTATCTGAACGACGCGGAGACGACCGCGGCGCTGATCCGCGCAGGCGCAATTGTGAACGCGGCGAACAACTATGGCGTGACGCCGCTCGGGCTCGCGTCTAGGAACGGCAACGCGACGATCATTCAGCAGCTGGTGACAGCCGGAGTCGACCCGAACGACCCACAGCAGGCGGTGAACGCCAGCGAGACGCCGCTGCTGCTGGCGGCGCGCTCCGGACAGGTGGATGCGGTCGAGGCGTTGCTCGACGCTGGCGCGGAGATCAATGCGCAGGAAGCGTGGAACGGACAGTCGGCGCTGATGTGGGCGGCCGCCGAAGGGCATGTGCCGGTGGTCGAGAGGTTGATCGTGCGTGGCGCCGGCATCGGCGCGCGCTCGAACAGCGGCGCGACACCGCTCCTCTTCGCCACGCGCCAGGGCAGCCTGCCCGCAGTTCGCGCCCTGCTCGCGGCCGGGGCCGATGTGAACGAGCCGCGTCCCGATGGGGCGACCCCACTGCTGGTGGCGGTCATCAACGGGCACGAAGATCTGGTCGACCTGCTGCTCGAGGCGGGCGCGGACCCGAACGTCGAGGGCGGCTCGACGCGGTTGACGGTGCAGGGCGTGCGCGCCCGGCCGATGCCGCTCGAGATTCGACAGATTGGCTACAGCGAGCGCGATTCCGAGACGGTGCCGCGGGGCAACATCTTTGGCAAGCCGCTGCAGGCCGCCGTGCACGTGGCGAACTGGCACATCAGCGACCAGTTCATCTCGGTGAACCTCGACCGGCTGCGTGTCATCCGGTCGCTGCTGGCGCACGGCGCCGACGCCAACGGCCGGAATACGATGGAAGAGCCGCGCTGGTCCGGCGCGCGGTATCGCCGGCACCTGACCGGCGCCACCGCCTTCATGTTCGCGGCGAAGGTGGCCGATGTCGAGGTGATGCGGCTGCTGCTCGAGCACGGTGCCGACCCGACAATCAACACCGAAGACAACATCACGCCACTGATGGCGGCGGCCGGCATCGCGTGGGCCTCGAACCAGGAACGGGCCAGCGAAGCGCAGGTACTCGAAGCGGTTCAGCTGCTGGTGGAGGAGCAGGGCGCCGACGTGAATTTCGTCAGTGACATTGGCGAAACGGCAATGCACGCGGCGGCGTATCGCGGCGCCAACAGTGTCGTGCAGTATCTGTTTGACAAGGGCGCCGAGCTCGATGTGGTGGCCCTGGACGGACGCACGCCGCTGCGGGTGGCCGACGGGGTCGAGTACGGCAACTCGTTCGCCGCGCACCCCCACACGGCGGAGCTGCTGCGACAGCTTGGAGCCCGGGAGATCGAGTGTCCGGCGCCGTGCGCGGCGGCGATCCCGGAGGAGCTGGTCCGGCGATGACCTTCCATCGTTTCGCGGTGGTGTCTGGAATCGCGGCGTGCGTCGTCGCGGCTGGTGCTGGATACGACGTCCCGCTACACGGGGCAGGGCCGCAGGCACCCGTCGTGCCAACCGTGTCCGCGGCGGCACCCGACCCTGGGCTCGACACCGTGCTGCGGCAGTACTGCGTCGGGTGCCACAACCAGCGCACCCTGGCGGGCGACCTGGCGTTCGACACGCTGGACCTGGCGCGTGTGGGCGAGCGTCCGGACGTCTGGGAACAGGTCGTCCGCAAGCTGCGGACCGGCACGATGCCGCCAGCCGGACGGCCCCGGCCCGACACAGAGGTGTCGGGCCAGGTGGTGACCTGGCTCGAGACCCAGCTCGACCGCGCGGCGCTCGACCATCCCAACCCCGGCCGGCCCACGCTGCACCGCCTGAACCGTACCGAATATCAGAACGCCGTGCGCGATCTGCTCGCCGTGGACATCGATGCGTCGCTGCTGCCGGCCGACAACGCGGCGTATGGGTTCGACAACAACGCCGATGCGCTGACGCTGTCCTCGGCGCTGACCGAGCGGTATCTTGGGGCCGCCGCGCAGATCAGCCAGATGGCGCTCGCACGGCCTCGGGGCACGCCGGCGCCAGAGACGTTCTTCGTGCCGACCGACCGCAACCAGGACACCCGCGTCAGCGACGACCTGCCGTTCGGCTCGCGCGGCGGCACCGCGCTTCGCTACTACTTCCCGGCCGATGGCGACTACCTGTTCGAGATGCGACCGAAGGAGAGCGGTGTGGCCGGTGGCTTCGAGGGGGTCACCGCCGAGCCGCATCAGCTCGACGTGAGCATCGACGGCGTCAGGCTCTGGTCTGGCACGGTGCAGCGACCGGAGGGGGCCCGCGGCGACGAGCGGAACAGGCTGATCCTGGAGAGCATGCGGTTCCGCGCGCCGGTCACGGCCGGCTCACATCTGGTGCAGGTGTATTTCGTGGCCAAGACCTCGGCCTACGTCGAAGATCTCTTCGACCCCTCCCTGCGCCGCACTCCCTATAGGGCGCCAAACGGCGAGCCGGTGGTCTCCAGCGTGACCATTACCGGACCGTTCACCGAGAGCGCGACTGCCGGCGAGTCGCCCAGTCGCGCCAAGCTGTTCGTCTGTACGCCGGCCGCGTCCGCTGACGCCTCGGAGGAAGCCGCCTGCGCCCGCACGGTCATCTCGACGCTGGCCCGACGGGCCTACCGTCGCCCGGTGACCGAGGCCGATCTCGAGATTCCACTGGGGCTGTATCGTGACGGCGCGGGCCGCGGCGGCTTCGAGTCGGGCATCGAGCTGGCGGTGCGCGGCATCCTCGTCAGCCCGAACTTCCTGTTCAGGTTCGAAGACCAGCCGGCGTCGGTCGCGCCAGCAACGCCGTATCGGATCTCGGACATGGAGCTGGCGTCCCGTCTGTCTTTTTTCTTGTGGAGCACCATCCCGGATGACGAGCTCGTAGACCTGGCGGTCGCCGGTACGTTGCACGACCCCGAGGTGCTGCGACAGCAGGTGCGGCGTATGCTGGTGGACCCACGCTCCCATGCACTGGTCGACAACTTCGCCGGCCAGTGGCTGCACATTCGCAATGTGGCGCAGTTCCAGCCGAGCCCGGAGCTGCTATTCCACTTCGACGACAATTTACGGCAGGCGTTCGAGCAGGAGACGAAGCTGTTCTTCGAGAGCATCGTGCGCGAGAACCGAAGCGTGCTCGACTTGCTGGATGCCGACTACACGTTCCTGAACGAGCGGTTGGCCCGCCACTACGGCATTTCGGGCGTCTATGGCGAGCGGTTCAGACGCGTATCGCTGCCGGCCGACAGCGTGCGTCGTGGGCTGCTGGGGCAGGGCTCGATTCTGACCGGGACCTCGCGCGCGAACCGGACGTCGCCGGTTATTCGCGGCAAGTGGATTCTGGAGAACATCCTGGGGACCCCGCCGCCACCGCCGCCGCCCAACGTGCCGGACCTCGCAGAGGAGCGAGACCCACGCAAGGTGCTGCCGATGCGCGAGCAGATGGCGGCGCACCGGGCCAACCCGGTCTGTGCAGCATGTCACGCGCAGATGGACCAGCTCGGGTTCGCGCTCGAGAACTTCGATGCGATCGGCGAGTGGCGCGATATCTACGCGTCGGGCCTGCCGATCGACGCGGCAGCCGAGTTTGTCGACGGCACGACGTTCGACGGTCCGACCGAGCTGCGCGCCTTGTTGCTGAGTCACGCCGAGGACTTCCTGACGACGGCGACCGACCGGCTGCTGACCTATGCGCTCGGACGCGGGCTGGAGCCGAGCGATGCGGCGACGGTGAGGCAGATCAAGCGCGCCGCCGAAACCGACGACCACCGCTTCGAGGCTTTGGTGCAGGGCGTCGTCGCGAGCACGCCATTTCAAATGCGCATGGCGCTGGCGGAGAATCAGGCGAACTGACGTTGTGAAGTTGGAGATCCCTCGATGGTCATCACAAAGCTGACGTTGCCCCGACGGACATTTCTGCGCGGCATGGGCGCCACGCTGGCCTTGCCGTTGCTCGACGCGATGGTGCCGGCGCTCTCGGCCAGAGCCCCGGCGACGCCACGGTTCGCGGCGATCTATGTCGGCAACGGGATGAACATGTTCGATTGGACGCCGCCCACCGAGGGCGTCGGGTTCGAGCTGTCGCCGACCTTGCGGCCGCTCGAGCCGTTCCGCGACCGCATGCTCGTCTTCAGCGGGCTCGACAACTACCCGGCGACCGACCAGGGCGACACCGGCGGACAGCATCCGCGCGCGGCACCGGCATTCATGAGCTCGGTGCATCCGAAGCAGACCGAAGGCGCCGACATCCTGGCCGGCACGACGGTCGACCAGATGATTGCCGAGTTGATCTGTCGCGATTCGAAGCTGTCGTCGCTCGAGGTCGCTGTGGACCGCAACGATGTCGTTGGCGCCTGCGACCACGGCTACGCCTGTGCCTACATGAACTCGATTTCGTGGAAGTCGCCGAGGCAGCCGTTGCCGGCCGAGACGAATCCACGCTTTGCGTTCGAGCGGTTGTTCGGCAGCGGGGACAGCGCCGAAGAGCGCGCGGTGCGTGTGCAGGAAGACCGCAGCATTCTCGATGGCCTGTCGCAGGAGATCGCGGCGCTCTCGAGCAAGCTCGGGGGGCACGACCGCACCAAGCTGGGCGAATATCTCGACGCGATTCGCGACGTGGAGCAGCGCATCGCGAAGGCGGAGTCGACCAACAGCGATTTCGAGGTCCCGGACCGGCCGGTCGGCGTCCCGGAGACCTTCAGGGAGTATGCCGAGCTGATGTTTGATCTGCAGGTGCTGGCGTTTCAGGCAGACGTCACCCGCGTCACGTCGTTCATGATGGCGCGGGAGAACATCAACCGCACCTACAACGAGATCGGGCTACCGGAAGCCCATCACGCGATGTCGCACCACGGCAACAACCCGGAGAAGATGCAGGACTTCGCGAAGCTGAACACGTATCACGTGGACACCTTCGCCTATTACCTGGACCGGCTGCGCTCGATTCCAGACGGCGACGGGACGCTGCTCGACGGAACAGTCGTGCTCTACGGCAGCGGCATGAGCGACGGCAATACCCACAACAACTACAACGTGCCGACGGTCGTCATCGGCGGGCCGGAGAAGGGGCTCCAGGGGAACCGCCACCTGGTCTACCCCAAGGGCACGCCGCTGGCGAACCTGTCGCTGAGCCTCATGGACAAGTTCGGCGTGCAAGTGGAGCGCTTTGGCGACAGCACGGGGCAGCTACCGCTGCTATCCGGCGTATAGGGATTCGGTCACGTGTGCGGACGAATAGTTGCCGCACACCGTCCCGCGAGGCGGCATAGACGAGGGTCCCACCGTCCGGCGACAAGGCATCCCGTGCGTGGGCCCGATGGCGTCGCCGTCGGGCCGGACGAACGGGAGACAGGTAGTCGTGCCGGCGGGTGCTGGCCCGGGACGCACCAGAGCCCACACCGCGAGGCGAGCCTCACCGATGTCCCTGAATCGGTCCTTCGATTCCTTGACGAGGCACTGTGTCAGCAGCGAGCGCACGCTCGGTGGCACGTCGGTCGGAAGGCTCGTGAGATCCGGGTCCTTCAACAGTACGGATGCCAGCACCTCCGACACATCGCGCGCGGCCAGAGAGTGCCTCGGCCGCAGTTTCTGATAGTGTCGTGCCAGATTCGGATGCGACCGCCAAGTGTGGGTGCGCGGAAGCGAACAGGAGACAGGTCATGAGACGAGCAACGATGGCGGTGCTGCTGTTCGGGCTGATGGTGTGGAGCCCATCCGGTCGACCCGCGGCTCAAACGCCTGCGGCCACCGAGTCGGAGCGCGCCGCCTGCGACGCGCTGCTGCAGACACGCAATCTCACCATCACCTACGCCGGTGTCTCCGCGACCAGGAACGGCACGAGCTATTGCTACGTCAAGGGCATCCTGCCGCCGGCCATCCAGTTCCATGCGCAGTTGCCGCTGCCAAGCAACTGGAACGGTCGGTTCCTCAAGTGGGGTGACGGCGGCAAAGACGGGGACCTCGACTTCGCGGATCAGCGTGTGGTCGAGGGCTACGCTGTGGCCAACAGCAACACCGGGCACGACAGCGGCGCCGAGCCTGGATCGTCGTTCGCCTACGACAACCGCCAGGCGGAGATCGACTTCGGCTACCGGGCGGTGCATCTGACCACGGTTGCCGCGAAGACGCTGGTGCGCAGCTACTACGGCCGTGCTCCCGAATACTCCTACTTCGAAGGCTGCTCGACCGGCGGGCGCCAGGGGTTGATGGAAGCGCAGCGGTATCCGGACGACTTCGACGGCATCGTCGCCGGCGCGCCGGCGAACCACTACCAGGACATGAACGCGGTGCGGGTCTGGCTGCTGCAGCGGATGTTCCGCGACGATTTCGCCGGGGCGCTGGCGTTCGACACCGATGGCGACGGGCGGTTCGACAGCGTGCGCAAGATGGACATGCTGGCCGATGCCGTCCTCGCGCGATGCGATCGCAACGACGGCATCAAGGACGGCGTCATCGACGACCCGTTGAGCTGTGACTTCGATCCCCGTCGCGACCTGGCAGACGAGCGGTGTGCCGGTGACGTCGACGCCGACGACTGCTTCACCGCCGCCCAGGTGCAGACGATCCACGACTTTCATGCCGGGCCGCATGACAGCCAGGAGCGCCCGATCTACGCCGGCAAGCCGATTGGCTCCGAGCCGGGGTGGACCAGGCTGTTCATTCCTTATACCGGCAACCGGTTCAATCCGGGCGCCGTCGGGCTCGGGGGCGACCACCTCAACTATCTGTTCTACGAGACCGACCCGGGTGTGGCGCCGTCCGATCTGCTCGATACGTCGAGGTCGGCCAATCGCAATGCGCTGCCTCCAGAGTGGGCGTGGTGGGACTTCGACATCAACGACGTGCCGGACGGCAAGGGTGACGTCATGCGGCAGATCACCGATGCAACCGACCCGGATCTGTCACGGTTTCTGGTCGACAACGACGGCAAGCTGGTGCTGTATCACGGCTGGGCCGACGCGCTGGTGGTGCCGCAGCCGACGCTGGCCTATTACCACGACGTGGCCGAGACGACGTTCGACGGCGACCTGTCGGCCACCCGCGAGCGCGCGCGTCTCTTCATGGTGCCTGGGATGGGGCACTGCCGCGGTGGGAACGGACCGGATACCTGGGACCGGCTGCGTCCGCTTGTCGACTGGGTCGAGCGCGGCACGGCGCCCGACGCTCTGATCGCGACCCATCAGACCGATGGGGAGGTCGACAACGAGCGTCCCATCTGCGCCGTCCCCCAGCGGGCCGTCTACACCGGCCCAGACGGCGGCGCCGACGACCCCGCCAACTGGGTGCTGGAGAACTTCACCTGCCGGTAGGCCGCCCCTGGGTTGGAGCCGTTTCAATGGGCAGGTCGACCACGCTTCCAGACTGATCTGCTGAGTTGTGCGGGCGGGAGTATGGGCGGGGAGAAGGCGGCCCAGCCGGGCTCTCAGTGTGAGGCGAAAGAGTTCGCCTATGGGGGGGCCGAACCGGCTGGGCCCGAAGGCCCCACACTAGTGTTGGACACCGTGTGGGCGGTTTGGCACCGGAGGGTGTTGGTGCACAGGCTTACCTCCGTACGGGGGCAAGTCTTTGGCCTTGCCTCGCAGTCCCTTGTAGTCGCGCGCCGAGACGCGCGGCTTCGCCTTCACCTCGATCGCCACGCGGTCGCCAACTACAAAATCAACTTCGAACCGTGACCGGCTTCGCCAGTAAGTCAGTGGGGCGTCGAGCCGGTGATAGTCGAGATAGGCTCGTAGCTCGAGAAAGATGAGGTGCTCGAGCGCCCGTCCGTATGCGTCCGACCCCGCTTCGATATTGCCGGTGCGGCGGAGGGTATTGGCCACGCCAACGTCGAAGAAATAGAACTTGGCGGTGGCAACCGGTTTCCGCGTGCGCGTGCCCTGATAGGCAGGGAGCTGATGCCCGACCAGAGTGTCTTCGAGAATCTGGTAGTGCTGACGTACCGTGCTCGGCGGCAGGCCGACGTCGGACGCGACGGCGGTGAAGTTGATCTGCTCGCCGCTTGTGAGCCCCGCCGTGTCCAGGAACCGGCCGAAATTGCCGATCGACCGGGTCAGGCCCTCGGCCTGGATCTCCTCGCGCAGGTAGGTGCCGACACACGCCTACAGGTCTTCCGTGAATTCCGGCGCGTCGAGGATGGCCGGCAGACTGCCGCGATTGAGTCGATCGAGCATCCGCCGGTGGTTGACCTCAGAGGATGTGAGGGGGTGCAACCGGGCCACGCGGGCGCGTCCGCCAAGCAGGTTCGAGCCACCCCGCTTCAGCTTGCGCGCGCTGCTCCCGGTCAAAACAAAGCGCAGCGCCCGGTTCCGCTCGATGAGCAGATGAACCTCGTCGAGCAGCGCTGGGCACTTCTGGATCTCGTCTATGATGACGACCCGCCGGGATGGTTCCAGCGTCTGTCGCAGGTACTCGGGGCGTGCCGTCAGCTCGCGGTAGGTGTCGGCTTCCAGTAGGTCGTAGACGGCCGCCTCGGGGAACGTCTGGCGCACGAGCGTGCTCTTGCCGGTCTGTTGGGGGCCGAACAGCAAGAGGGAGCGGTGTTCGATCAGGTCTCGGAGATTCAGCGCGCGAGGGTGCATGATGGCATCATTGGTGCCTATTCTCATGCATTTCAGCAATTATAACGTTGAATAAAACCATCGTTTGTATTCGGTCAGGACCCTTCTAATCGATCGGCACGCGCGCCTTCAGCTCCTCGAACCAGTAGTCGACGAACTTGATGGAGGGCGCCTGGCCTTCCTCCTCGTCGGTGCCGTCCCCCGGCTTCGGCATCAGGAATTGCTGTCCGTCGGCGGACGCGTCGTAGTGCCGGCCGGAGTTGAAGGAAGGCTACGTTCCCTCGAACAGCACGTCGGGGCTGCCGGCGACGAAGTCGGCGCCTGTTTCAACAGGGACACGCACCAGGGTGCCGGGGGCGATGAAGTAGAAGAGCTCCGGTCGATCGTCTTGCCCTTGGCCTGCTCCGGCGCCATGTATGCGGCGGTGCCGATGACCATGCCCATCTGTCTCGCGGTTGCCAAGGCCTCGTCGAGGGGAAGCGCGCGCTGCCGTGCCTCATCTGACTTCAGGCTACGGGCTACAGGCTGCAGGCGCTCTATATTCGCTCTGCCAGCGTGGGGCCTTCGACGAGCTCGAGGACCAACGCTTTCGTTTCGCCAGAGTCTTCGAACCCGTGGATAGCCGCGATGTTGGGATGGTTCAGCGAGGCGAGCACCTTCGCCTCACGCTCGAAGCGGGCTAGCCGGTCGGGGTCGGCCGTGAACGCTTCGGGCAGCACCTTCAGCGTCACGTCCCGGTCGAGCTTCGTGTCACGGGCCTGATACACCTCGCCCATACCGCCTTCGCCGATCTTGGCAAGTACTTCGTAAGGGCCGATGGTGGCGCCGGGGTTCATGGTCATCTGACCGTGATGCCTGGCAAGGCGAAGTCCTTGCCATCGAGCTTCTTCTGACTCCTGCCTTCTGCCTTCTGACTTCTGCTCATCGAGCGAAGCGAGACCCTATTCCTGGGTGATCAGCTTGCGCAGGTACGCCACCGCTTCGCTGGCGGGGCCGATGACCGGCGCCGAACGCACCGCCGCGCTATCGGGGAGAATGCGCTCCATGGAGAACTGAGCGAAGAGTATCGCCGTGTCGGGGTCAACGGCGCGGACTTCTTCGACAATGAGGCGATCGTGCTGCTCCGGATCGCCGCCGAGCAGCGCGTCCAACGCCCCGGACACCGGATGGTTCGACACCGACAGTCGTTGCGACCGGCGGGTCGCCTCCTGCTCGAGCTCTTCCGACATCAGGGCGGCCGAATCGGTGGTGGTCGACAGCACATGCAGCGGCCGGCCGAGCGCGAGCGCCCGCTCGATGATGCCGTCGAAGGAGGTCAGCACCGGGACGTCGACCCCGCCGCGCGCCTGCTTGGCGGCCTCGCCGAAGAAGGACCCGGTCACGACGATGCCCAGGGCGCCAGTCGCCGCGCTGTGTTTCACAAGACTCTCGACGCGGGAGGTGAGCTCGGCGTCATCGGCGGTGCCGGCGTCGCGGTCGAGATAGAGCGATCCGTCGAGCAGATGCGCGACATCGGCGGCCGGCCACCCCGTGTCGAAGGCGACCTGGGTCGTCGGGATCGCGTTGGCGAGCGCGTGGACCGCGCCAACCCGAACACGTCGTTGCATCATGATCCTGGCTACGGACGCAGCTCTCGCCCCTCGCGCTCGAGATTCCGCGCGCCGGCCAGAATGCCGTAGAGGCCGTAGTTCCCCTCGTGGCAGGCATACTCGAACAGCGGCCCGTCGGTGCGCCGGAACGGCATCATCGCGGTGTAGGGGGCGGTGTAGACCGTCGGGTCGGTCACCGTGAACTCGTAGGCGACGGTGTCCGGGTCGATCCGGGTCAGCCGCTCGACGAGGTGCATATTGGTCGACGACAGCCCACTGCTGCCACCGGCGAACTGGCTGGTCTCGATGACCAGCGTCTCGTCTTCCCAGTGGCCGCGAGAGACACCGCTGACCTGCGGAAAGGGTGGCCCGTCGGTGTGGGTGCCTGCCTCTTCCAGCGGGACGATCCGAGCGTTGTGCACCATCTCGTTGAGTATCGCCACATACCCTGGCGTTTGAAAGATCATCACGTTGTTGTTGTAGGTGCCAGACACCATCGGCGGGCCGGCATTGAAGCCGGTCAGGCATCGGTCGGCCGAGCTCCGGTTCTCGTAGGAGTCGTACATGTGCTCGCGCCGATTCGCCCCCTGCCCCCGGCCGCGGGCCAGGGCGGCCTCGGTGCGGGGCGGTCGCCTGCCATCGGGCGGGTCGATAATGAGCGAGGTTCGCTTGTCGGAGGTCAGCTCGACGCCCCGCTCGTACCAGAACTCGTTGTACGACAGCACGCCGCCCTCGGACCGCGGCCGGTAGAAGAGCGCGCCCTTCTCCGGGTCGAAGAGGTCTCGATTGCGCCGCGTGCGCTCCGCCGCTTCGAATGCCGCTGCGTCCTCCGCCGAGAGTGTTTCCACCCCTTCGAACTGCGCGGGCCGCTCGAACGGCGTCAGCGTCCGGAAGGTGAAGATGCCCGAGACATCCGGTTGCCCGTCGGGCGTGCGCATCGGCATTGTGGCGTCGCCAGCTTGCGCGTGCGCCGCCGCCGACGTCAGCGTGAGGGCGATGGTCAGGGTGCAGAACGTCGCGACACAGTGTTTCAACATCAGAGGGCTCCCTTGGGTAACGGCGTCCGTTTCGCTCCGTGAGCCGCCGTCGCCGATCTTGGCGATGACGGTATAAGGACCGAGCGCGGTACTTGGTATCAGAGGCATAACTGACTGTAAACCGGCCGATTATACCTGCGGGTGGGTGTAGGGACGGCGCCTCACGCGGCGCGTCGATCGAGGACGGTGTTCGCGTCGACGACTTTCGTAATCTCGAGACAGCAGGAGCACACGAGCCAGGCCGTCACCGAGCCATCCGGGTTGGACCGCTCGGTGAGGGGCATGATGCTCTGGTGCGTGTTGCAGTTGGAACAGTCACGCGACGTCGTTATGGTGGCTCCAGTGCAGAGACCCGCTATCCAGTAAATCGGCTTTTTGGGGATGCTCACTAGGTCTGAACTGGCCAATTTGAGCTTACTTATTATTGAAAATCATACATTATATCTCGTATTTTCATGTTTAAATGGTCTTGTGCTGCCTCGACCAGACGCGCTCAATCAGGTGACCACGGCGCTTGAGACGAATCCTGTCGCTGCGCTCCTTGGCCCCCGTCAGTGCGGCAAGACAACGCTTGCGCGACAAATTGCGCAGCGCGAGCCTACGGAGTTCTTCGATCTCGAGAGTCCGGTTGACGTGCGGCGCCTGTCTGCGCCGATGACCACACTCGAGAAGCTGTCCGGTCTGGTGGTCATCGATGAGGTCCAACGCAGGCCCGATCTATTCGAGCTGATTCGGGTCCTCGTGGATCGGCCCGAGAACCGGGCCCGCTTCCTGCTGCTCGGTTCAGCCTCACCAAGAATCGTCGCTGGCGTGTCGGAATCGCTCGCCGGGCGCATCGGTTTCGTCGACCTCTCGGGGTTCAATCTGCGCGAGACCGGTCCCGAGCATCAGGACCGGTTGTGGACGAGGGGGGGGTTCCCACGCGCGTTTCTGGCCGCCAACGACACGGCCAGCCTGAGGTGGCGCGACGACTTCGTTCGGACCTTTCTCGAACGCGACATCCCGCAGCTCGGAATATCGGTTCCGGCCGAGACGATCCGTCGCTTCTGGACCATGGTGGCCCACTATCACGGCCAGGTCTGGAACGCCGCGCAACTTGCGCGGTCACTCGGGGCGTCGGAGAACACGGCGCGCCGCTACCTCGATATCCTGGCCGGCGCCTTCATGGTGCGCGTGCTCGCCCCGTGGTTCGAGAACGTCGGCAAGCGTCAGGTCAAAGCGCCCAAGATCTATCTTCGAGACACGGGCCTGCTGCATGCGCTGCTGCAGATCGGGACGTTGCGAGAGCTCGAGGCCCATCCGCAGCTCGGTGCGTCGTGGGAAGGATTCGCGCTCGAGAACGTTGTCAGTCTCCTCGACACCAGGGATGTCTATTTCTGGGCTACGCATGGCGGCGCGGAGCTCGATCTGCTCGTGACACTGGGTGGCAGACGTTACGGGTTCGAGTTCAAGTACCGGGACGCCCCGGCTCGCACCCGCTCGATGTTGATAGCGCGAGAGGACCTCGGGTTGGAGCACCTGTGGGTCGTCTACCCGGGCTCGACGGAGTATGCGCTGGACGAGACGATCGATGTCGTCCCGCTCGGGTCAATCCCACGTCTCGCCGACGAGCTCAGACGCAGTGGGTAGCCCCGTTACCCGTTCACCATCTGAGCGGCTTGCTGCCCTGGCGACTGGCGGGGTCCGCCTTCTACGATCAGTTGACCGCAGGCGGCGCGGATGTCGCGGCCGCGGCTCTTGCGCACCGATACGATTACCTTGCCCGACGCCAGGATGCGCGCGAACCGGTCGACGTGCAGGTCGGGCGGACGCGAGAATGGGATGCCGGGCGCTTCGTTCAGCGGGATCAGGTTCACCTTGGCGCGCAGCCCGCGCAACAACGTGACCAGCCGGTGCGCGTCCGCCTCGGTGTCGTTGACGCCGTCGAGCAACACATACTCGAAGGTGATGCGGTCGCGGTGCTTCAACGGAAAGCTGCGGCACGCGGCGACGAGGTCAGCCAGCCGCTGTTTCCGGCTGGTCTGAATCAGCTCGTGCCGCGCGGCGTCGGTCGTGGCGTGGAGGGAGACCGCCAGGTTGGGTAGCCAGGGCTCGCGCGCCAACCGCTTCAGTGCCGGGACCATCCCGATGGTCGACAGCGTGACCCGTCTGGGGGTGAGGGCCAGCCCTGAGGGCGTCGCCAGCATCCGGAGCGCCTTCATCGTCGCCCCGTAGTTGTGCAGCGGTTCGCCCATGCCCATGAGGACGACGTTGAAGCGCCGGTCCTGCAGTTCGAGCTCGCGGGCGAGCACCCGCACCTGGCCGGCGATTTCACCGGCGGTCAGGTTACGCACCAGCCCCATCTGACCGGTCAGACAAAAGCCGCACCCCATGGCGCACCCGACCTGCGTCGACACACAGAAGGTCTGCGCCGGCGTGTCGGGGATGAACACCGATTCGATGGTCCGTTGGTCGGCAAGCCGGAACAGGAATTTTTCGGTGCCGTCGGACGACTGGTCCCGCGCGGCGATCTGGGGCGTGGTGAGCATGAGCGCCGCCTCGAGCTGGCGGCGCAACGCGACCGAGAGGTCGGTCATGCCGTCGAAGCGCTCCAGCCCGCGTCGGTAGACCCAGCGATATATCTGCCGCGCGTGGAACCGCTCGACCCCGAGTTCTGAGACCGCGTCCTCGAGCTCTGTCAGCTCCAGCTCGGCGATGTCGGTTCTCCCGCTGACCATTCAATCGTAACAGTACCATGTGGCCCCGGCAGGCGGTTGAAGCGGACCGGCTTCCCGTGGTATCATCACTCACTTGTTAGTTTCACNTAATTCCTTATTGCACAATCAGTTACATAGATGTTCGCCGGATGGCACCGGCGGGCCGCAGTCAGGCCGTTTCACGAGATGATTGTGCGCGAGCAGTTCGACAACGGGTTGCGTCTGCTGACCGAGTCGATGCCCGATGTCCGCTCGGTGAGCTTCGCCGCCTGGCTCACCCGCGGCTCCCGCCACGAGAGTGCCACCCGCTCGGGTATCTCGCACTTCGTCGAGCACATGCTCTTCAAGGGCACGCCGGCGCGGTCCGCCGAGGATATCGCCCAGGAAATCGACTCGATCGGCGGGCAGCTCGATGCATTCACCGCCAAGGAATGTGCCAGCTACTACGTGAAGGTGCTCGACGAGCATCTGCCGCGCGCGGTTGCCGTGCTCTCCGACCTGCTGCTGCACCCGAAGTTCGATGCCGACGACATCGCGCGCGAGAAGAAGGTGGTCCTTGAGGAGATCAAGATGGTCGAGGACACGCCCGACGATCTGGTGCACGAGCTGTTCACCCAGCGGTTCTGGTCGGGGCACCCGCTGGGCCGGCCGATTCTGGGAGTGCCGGAGACCGTTGACGAGCTCGACGGCTCCACGCTCCGCCACTATTTCGGTGGCGCCTACACTGCTCGAAACCTTGTAATCGCGGCGGCCGGCAACGTCGACCATGCGGCGGTTCGCGACCTGGTGACTGATGCGTTCGGCGCCGTACCGCTCGATGGCGAGCAGGTGGAGATGAGCGCACCACCCACGGCAGTGCCGGGGCTCGTGCTCCNCAGCAAGTCGCTCGAACAGAGTCACATCGTGCTGGGAGCCAGCGGCTATCCGCAGCAGCATGACGACCGCTACGTCTGCTACGTGTTGAACGTCGTGCTGGGCGGCTCGATGAGCTCCCGGTTGTTTCAGAACATCAGGGAAAAGCGTGGGCTCGCTTACGCGGTCAGCAGCGGGCTGGTCTCCTATCGTGACGGCGGCGCGGCCACCGTCTACGCCGGCTGCGATACCGCGGCGGTGCGCGAGGTCATCGACCTCGTGGTCGCTGAGCTCCAGGACCTGCGCGATCGACCGATCTCAGCCGACGAGCTGCAACGAACCAAGGACCACCTGAAGGGCAGCCTGGTACTGAACCTGGAAAGCACGTCGAGCCGGATGTCGCACATGGCACGCCAGGAGATCTACTTTGGCCGCCAATTCACGCTGGACGACACGCTGCAGGGTGTGGAAAAAGTGACTGCGGCCGATGTGCAGCGGGTGGCACGCGACCTGTTTCCGCCCGGCGCGCTGGCGGCCACGGTGCTGGGCCCGGTTGACAAGCTCGGGCTGAGCGACGACCAGCTCGGGCTGGTCTAATCCGGGTGCCCGCTCTTGTCGGGCAAGGTCGGCAGCAAGGGCCTTCAGGCCCGCGGGTCNTCACGGATGGAAGGGAGCGACGTCATCGGGGTCCGGCTGACGGTGTTGGGTAGTGGGAGCGCGGGGAATGCCACCCTGCTGGAGCGCGGCAACCAGCGCGTGCTGATCGATGTGGGGCTGAGTTACCGCGAAGCCGCTCGCCGGCTCGATAGTATCGCGGTGCCGCCCGAGAGTATTGGGGCGGTCCTCATCACCCACGCGCACGGCGACCATACCCGCGGCGCGGCGTTGTTCTCCCGCCGGCATGGTGTACCGGTGCATGCGACACCGGCCACGCAGGAGGTATGGGGCGAGGCCAACGTGTCGTCGTGGGGCGAGCTCCGATGCGACGCGGTCAACGAGATTTGCGGGTTTCGGTTCACGCCGTTCGAGGTGTCGCACGATGCCGACGCCGAGACGGTGGCGTTTGCGATTGAGACCCCGGACGGCGCCATCGGGTTCGCCACCGACATCGGTGTGGTCACCCCATTAATCCGGGAGCGGTTCCGAGACTGTCGCCTGCTGGTGATCGAGTCGAACCATGCGACCGACCTGTTGCAGGTCGGGCCCTATCCCCAGTCGACCAAAGAGCGCATAGGGAGCCAACGCGGCCACTTGTCGAACGAGTCGCTGGCGGTGTTCGTGCGGGAGCATCTGGGGCGCTCGGTGCGGTGCCTGGTATTGGCGCACCTGAGCCGGGTGAACAACGTGCCGGAGATTGCGGAGATGAGCTGTCGGGAGGCGCTGGAGGCTCGCGGTCGTGACGACGTGCGGGTCGTCATCTCGCGACAGGATCGGGTGGCGGAGACGGTCGATCTCGGGTCGTGGTCGGCGCCACGTCGTGCGGGCGCCTCGGCCAACCCTCAGGTGGCGTTGCCGTTCATACCGGCGTAGCCAGACGGAGTGCCGGCGTTCGGAAGATGGGCAGGTTGTCCGACAGCTCGAAGGCGTGAAAGAAGGACGTAAGGCAACATGATTCCCCGTTACACCCACCCCGAGATGGGTCGCATCTGGGGCGAACAGCGGAAATATGACACCTGGTTGCGTGTGGAGGTTGCCGTCACCAAGGCGATGGCGGCGACCGGGCTGGTTCCCGAGGACGCCGCGCGTGACATCGCCGCGTGCGAGGGTGTCCGCGCCGAGCGCATCGACGAGATCGAACAGACGACCCAGCACGATGTCATCGCTTTTACTACCGCCGTCGCCGAGCAGGTTGGACCGTCCGCGCGCTGGCTGCACTTCGGACTGACCTCGTCGGATGTGCTCGACACCGCCCTGGCGTTACAGATGCGCGAGGCGTGCGGGCTGATCCTCGACGACATCGACGGGCTGCTGGAGGCGGTGCGCGAACGGGCCCGCGAGCATCGCGACACGCCGATGATCGGGCGCACCCATGGCGTGCATGCCGAGCCGATGACGTTCGGGTTGAAGCTCGCCCTGTGGTACGCAGAGCTCGGTCGCGACCGACAGCGTCTGGAGCGCGCCCGCGAGCTGGTGAGCGTGGGCAAGATCTCGGGCGCCGTCGGCACCTATGCCCATCTCGAGCCGGAGATCGAGCAACAGGTCTGCGCCGCGCTCGGGCTCGAGCCGGCGCCGGTGTCGTCCCAGGTCATACAGCGGGACCGTCACGCCGAGCTGCTCGGCGCGATTGCGATTACCGGTGCATCGCTGGAGAAGTTCGCGCTCGAGGTGCGCGGGCTTCAGAAGACGGAGATTGGCGAGGTCGAGGAAGGGTTCGCCAAAGGGCAGAAGGGGTCGTCGGCGATGCCCCACAAACGGAACCCGATCGGCTGCGAGCAACTGACCGGGATGGCGCGCCTGCTACGCGCCAACGCGATGGCGGCCCTCGAGAACGTCGCGCTGTGGCACGAGCGCGACATCTCGCACTCGTCGGTCGAGCGTGTCATTGTGCCCGACAGCTTCATTGCGCTCGACCACATGCTGCGCCGTTTCACCCGGATCGTGCGGACGCTGGTGGTGCACCCCGACCGGATGCGCGAGAACCTAGAACGGTCGCGTGGCGTTGTCTTCTCGGGTACGGTGCTGCTGCAGCTGGCCCAGCGCGGGGTGTCGCGGGAGCAGGCCTATGCCTGGGTGCAACAGGTGGCGATGCGCTCCTATGAGGAGCGGCTCGACTTCAAGGAGCTGCTTGCCGCAGACCCGGATGTGATGGGCGTGCTGTCGCGCGACGACATCGACCGCGCGTTCGATCTCGCCCAGCAACTGCGTCACGTCGGTCCTCTCGTGGACCGCGTGCTTGGGGATGCGCCCCAGAAGGCCGACCAGGTCTTGGGAAGAGGTAGGGCTATCAGTCTTGACGACGACCTTGTGTGAGAGCGCGAGTTTTTCTCCTGTCTCCTGTCTCCTGCCTCCTGTCTCCTTGGAGGAAGCGTTTTGAAGACCCGCGTATTCGTTACCCTGAAGCCGTCGGTGTTCGACCCGCAGGGCAAGACCATCGTCGACGCGCTTGGGTCGATGGGCTACGCGGGCGTGCGGGACGTGCGTCAGGGCAAGTACTTCGAGCTGGACGTCGATGCGGGCACGGCCGACGAGGCGCGGTCGCTGGTGTCCGAGGTTGCCGACAAGCTCCTGGCCAACCCGGTCATCGAGAGCTACCGCGTAGAGGTGGACGGGGAATGACGTCCAGGAGACAGGAGGCAGGAGACTGGAGGCAGGAGAAGCCGGATGGCTGCGCCAGCTTCCCTTTGAGAGGTTCGGTCGAATCAGACAGGGGTGCATTCGGGCGCGTTGAAACAATGTTCGCGAAGCGTTCAGGTTGTCTCCTGCCTCCTGTCTCCTGCCTCCTGTCTCCTATGGGTACATACCCATGAAGTTCGCCATCATCGAGTTTCCCGGTTCAAACTGCGATCATGACGCCTATCACGCGACCAAGCACGTCCTGGGGCAGGAGGCGGAGTTCATCTGGCACAAGGACACGGATCTGGCTGGCGCCGACGTCGTGGTGCTGCCCGGCGGGTTCTCCTATGGCGACTATCTGCGGACCGGCGCCATCGCCAGGTTTTCGCCAGTGATGACCCGGGTACTCGAGTTCGCCGACGCGGGCGGGCCGGTCATCGGCATCTGTAATGGGTTCCAGGTGCTGCTCGAGGCGGGGTTGCTCGAGGGCGCGCTGCTGCGCAATCGCCGGTTGAAGTTTCTCTGCCAGCACGTGTTTGTGCGAGTGGAGCAAACCGACACCCCGTTCACCTGCGGCGGCGCGGAGGGGCAGGTCCTGAAGCTGCCGATTGCGCATGGTGAGGGCAACTACCACGCCGACCCGGAGACCATCGCTGCGCTCGAGGCGAACCGCCAGGTGATTTTTCGGNACTGCTCTCCGGACGGGGTGACGACAGAGGCGGCGAACCCGAACGGGTCGCATGCCGGCATCGCCGGGGTGTGCAATGCCGGCCGGAACGTGGTGGGTCTGATGCCGCATCCAGAACGCGCGTGCGAGTCGGCGCTGGGCAGCGTCGACGGTCTGGTGGTGCTCGAGTCGGCGGTTGCTGCGATGGCCTCGAAAGGGGCGGCGTGATGTGCAACACGAAGAAGTCAGAATTCAGAAGGCAGAAGTCAGAATGAAACTGGGTGGCTACGCCAGCTTCGATTCAGACAGGCAGTCGAATCAGACCGCGGTGCCCTCGGCAGCGTTCAATGGATGTTCGCGAAGCGCTCCGATTCCCTCCTGCCTCCTGTCTCCTGCCTCCTGACTCCTGTAGAGCATATGGATCAAGCCACCATCGACGCGCACGGGCTGAGCGCCGACGAGTATAAGCGGCTGCTCGAGATACTCGGGCGCGAGCCGACCATTACCGAGTTGGGGATCTTCTCGGTGATGTGGTCCGAGCACTGCAGCTACAAGAGCTCGCGGTTGCACTTGCGGCGGTTGCCGACCTCGGGTCCGCGTGTCGTGCAGGGGCCGGGCGAGAACGCCGGCGCGGTCGATATCGGCGACGGCCTGACCGCGGTGTTCAAGATCGAGTCGCACAATCACCCGTCGTTCATCGAACCGTATCAGGGGGCCGCGACCGGTGTCGGGGGAATTATTCGCGACATCTTCACGATGGGCGCGCGCCCGATTGCACTGCTCAACTCCCTGCGGTTCGGCGCGCTGGAGGACCCGGCCACACGGCATCTCGTCGCCGGCGTCGTCGCCGGCATCGCCGGCTATGGCAACAGCATCGGCATCCCGACGGTCGGCGGCGAGATCGCCTTCGAGCCGAGCTATGCGGGCAACCCGCTGGTGAACGTCTTCTGCCTCGGTGTGGCCGAGGCGGACAAGCTCGCGATGGGCCTGGCCTCGGGCGCCGGCAATCCCGTCTACTACGTCGGGGCCAAGACCGGTCGCGACGGGATACATGGCGCGACGATGGCCTCGGCCGAGTTCGACGAAAACTCGGCCGATAGCCGGCCGGCGGTGCAGGTGGGCGACCCGTTCATGGAGAAGCTGCTGCTCGAGGCCTGCCTCGAGGTGATGAAGACCGACGCGCTGGTCGGCATCCAGGACATGGGCGCTGCCGGGCTGACCTGTTCGACCAGTGAAATGGGCGCGCGCGGCGACGTCGGCATCGAGATCGACGTGTCGCTGGTCCCGCAGCGTGAGACCGGCATGACGCCCTACGAAATCATGCTCTCGGAGTCGCAGGAGCGGATGCTGCTGGTGGCCAAGCGAGGCCGCGAGGCGGAAGTGGAGCAGGTGTTCGAGAAGTGGGATCTGCATGCCGTGCGTATCGGCGAGGTGACCGGTGACGGCCGGTTCCGCGTGCGCAACGACGGCGAGGTGGTGGCCGATATCCCGAACCGGCAACTTGCCGACCGCGCGCCGCTCTACGACCGCCCGACTACCCGCCCTGCATATCTCGAGGCGGCACAGCAGCTCGATCTGGCCGCCTGCGAGGCGCCGGCGGACCTGTCGGGGACGTGGCTCGATCTGCTGGGGGCGCCGGTCATTGCCAGCAAGCACTGGGTCTATCGGCAATACGACCACATGGTGCGCACCAACACGGTGGCCCTGCCTGGTCTGGGCGCCGGCGTCGTGCGGGTCAAAGGGACAGACCGTGCGCTGGCCTTCTCGGTCGATGGCAACGGCCGCTACTGCTATCTCGACCCGGCCGAGGGCGGACGGCTCGCCGTGGCCGAGGCGGCGCGGAACGTCGCGTGTGCCGGTGCCGTCCCGATCGGCGCAACCAACTGTCTGAACTTCGGCAACCCGGAGCGTCCGGAGATCATGTGGCAGTTTGCCCAGGCAGTCGATGGCATCGCCGAGGCGTGTCGGGCGCTCGAGATTCCGATTACCGGTGGGAACGTCAGTCTCTATAACGAGACCGATGGCGAGGCGATTTACCCGACACCGGTGCTTGGGGTGGTCGGTGTGATTGACGACGCGTCGCAGGTCTTGACACGTCTGTTTCCGGCAGATGGGCTGGACATCGTGCTGCTCGGCGACCCGGCGGGTGCACTCGGGGGCAGCGAGTATCTGAAGGTGGCGCACGGGCTGGTCCGTGGCCGTCCCGCGGCGCTCGACCTCGACCGGGAGCGCGCATTGCAGCAGGTGCTCGTCGATGCGGCCCGTGACCGCGTGATCTGCTCGGCGCACGATTGTGCCGAGGGTGGGTTCGCCGTGACACTTGCCGAGTGTTGTGTCGAGGGCGGCGGTGTCGGCGCCCGGGTCGATCTGGCGGGGCCCGACGCGGCGGATGACCGGTTCGCCCTGGTCCGCGCGCTGTTTGGCGAGGCACCGTCGCGTGTCGTCGTGTCGGTGGCGTCGGGAGAACGCGACCGGCTGCTCGCGCACGCTCGCGAGCTGTCAGTGCCGGCGACCCTCATCGGGCAGACCGGGGGCGAGAGTCTGACCATCGCAGTCGCAGGCGACGTCGTGGCGGACATTGGCTTGGACGCTGCGGAGCAGGCGTGGGCGGACGGGCTGACGCGACACTTCGAGTCGGCCGCGGCGTAGGGCGATGGGGTCCCCGCGTAGCGGCCGTGTGGGGTCCGGGGCGTAGCCCCGACTGATAATGCCGAAGGCGCGCGACAATGCGCGCACCGGGGTGGCGGAGTGGGGCCATGGGGTCCCCGCGTAGCCGCCCCGTGGGGTCCGGGGCGTAGCCCCGGCTAATTATGGACAAGTTCAAAGACGAGTGCGGGGTCTTCGGCATCTACGGGCACTCGGAGGCCCCGGCGCTGACCCGTCTGGGGCTCTACGCCCTGCAGCATCGCGGGCAGGAGAGCGCCGGCATCGCCACGGCCGACGGCGAACGCTTGCACCTGACGCGCGCCATGGGGCAGGTATCGGAGGCGTTCGACGAACGCGCTCTGGCAACGCTCACCGGTGATACCGCGATCGGGCACGTGCGGTACTCGACCGCCGGGGACAGCCGCATCGTCAATGCGCAGCCGATTCTGATCGATTGCGTCCACGGCGAGATTGCCCTGTGTCACAACGGCAACCTGATCAACGCATCGGAGCTGCGCACCGACCTCGTCGGCCAGGGGCACATCTTTCAAACCAACAGCGACACCGAGGTGGTGCTGCACCTCTACGCGCGCTCGAAGGCGCCCACGCCGCAAGATGCCATCGTGGAGTCGGTCGCGCAGGTACACGGTGCCTTCTCGCTGGTGCTGCTGACCAATGAGAATCTGATCGCGGTCCGTGATCCCTATGGGTTCCGTCCGCTGGTCGTTGGGATGCTTGGCAACGCGACCGTGGTCTGTTCGGAAACGTGCGCCCTCGACCTGATCGGCGCGCAATATGTGCGGGATGTGGAGCCGGGTGAGGTGCTCGTCATCGGCCGCACCGGGTCGCGCTCGTATCGGCCATTCCCCCCGGCGCAGCCGTCCCACTGCATCTTCGAGCATGTCTATTTCGCGCGCCCCGATAGTCTGGTGTTCGGCCAGAGCGTCAACGAGGTGCGGACGAACCTGGGCCGCCTGCTGGCCCGCGAGGCGCCCGCCGATGCGGACGTCGTCGTGCCGCTTCCAGACTCGGGCATGTGTGCCGCAGTCGGCTATGCGGAGGAATCGGGTCTGCCGATTCGGATGGGGCTAATCCGGAACCACTATGTGGGCCGGACCTTTATTGCGCCACAACAGGAGATCCGTGGGTTCCGGGTGCGGGTGAAGCTGAATCCAGTGCGGAGCATCATCGAAGGCAAGCGGGTGATTCTCGTCGACGACTCGATCGTACGGGGCACAACGAGCCGCAAGATCGTGGGGATGGTCCGGGCGGCCGGGGCGCGCGAGATTCACATGCGCATCTCTTGCCCGCCGACGGTGTCGCCCTGCTACTACGGCATCGACACGCCGCGGCGGTCCGAGCTGATCGGCGCCAACCACAGCGTGGACCAGATTCGCGAATTCGTGAAGTCGGACACGATGGCCTATCTGAGTCTCGATGGGCTGCGCCGGGCAGTGGGCTCGAAGAGCGGCGACTACTGCACCGCCTGCTATACCGGCGACTACCCCGTCGCGGCGCCCAAGGACGTCGAGGCGTACATGCAGATGGCGCTGAAGCTGCCGGACGGGCGGGTCTGACATTAGATGAGGGGGACGATCTTCGCCGCCGGTCTCCTGAGCGCCGTGTTGCTCGCCGGTGCCATGTCTGCGGCTGGGCTTCAGCCGGTACCGGTCTCCGACGATGAGCTGAGCACCGCGATCGGACAACTGGGCGACTTCGATTACGGCGTGAGGACCGGGGCGAGCGGTCTGGTGCGACGGGCTCCCGAAGCGCAGGCGCGAACGGCGCTAGCCGAGGCCGTGAGCTCACACGAGGACGAGTATGTCCGGTTCAGGGCCTTGGTGCTCCTGGTCGGGTTCGGAGGACGGGAGGCCGAGGCAGCGGTGCTCGAGGCGGTGGCAGACCCGAACGACCGGCTACGCGCGGTCGCCTACGGATATTTCGAGCACAACCCGGACCCGACGATGGCGGGTCGGCTCCTGGCGGCGATCGAGACGGAAACCTCCGAGTTCGTCCGGCCGGCGCTCATTCGCGCCCTGGCGGCCCACGACGCAGACCCCGCGGTGCGGGAGCGCCTGGTCGCCGACATCGACCGGGGCGTGGACTTCTTCCGGGGCGCCGTGATCGAGGCGCTCGGGGACTACGAGGCGGCGTATGCGCTCGACCCGCTGATGCGCATAGCCGGCGAGACCGGGCCGCTCCAGGACGACGCGATTCTGGCGCTGACACGGATCGGCGATCGGCGCGCGCTGAACACGCTGGCTTCGCTCCAGGGCCGGGATGCCGATCTGGAGCCGATGGTCTCGGCGGCGGCCGCGTCCCTCGGCGCCGACCGCGAGCAGCACGCCCGGTTCGTGGCCGATTCGTTGCGATTTGCCGCGACCGCCGGCGACCAGCCAGATCTTCTGCGCTCGGCGGCGTCTGCGCTGGGTGCGCTGGCCTCGACTGGTGACATCGGTGCGCTGCAGGTGCTATTCGATGTCGGCATCGGCGCCCCGGATGCCGCGCGCGAGCCGATCGCGCTGGTGCTCGGGACATTTGCGATGCGAGAGCCGACCGCTCTGCTCGCGCACCTCGAGACACGGACCGATCTGGACCAGGCGGCGCTGGTGCTCCGCGACGCGTTCGACATGCTCGACGAGGACCTCGAGGAGGAGCGCTTCTTCATGACGGCCCGCGCCGCCTTCTGGGCCGCGTCGGTGCCGTCCCCAGCCCGTACCATGACCGAGGAGTTGATCCGGGTGCTCGAGTTCTGATGCTACGCAATTATCAGGAGACAGGAGACAGGAGGCAGGAGGCAGGACCAGCCTGACGGCTCTGCCAGCCTTTCCTGCACGCTCTCGCGCAGCGTTCCTATCTACAACCGATGGCGCCAGACTCGCGTTCACGCGCTCCCTCGCCCGAGTCCCGAGCTCCCGTCGACTACAAGTCGGCCGGTGTCGACATCGACGCCGGCAACGAGGCGGTACGGCGGATTCGCGAGCTGGCGCGCGGTACGTTCACCAGCCGCGTCCTGTCGGACATTGGCAGTTTCGGCGGTCTGTTCCGGCCGGACCTGTCCGGGCTGACCGACCCGGTGCTGGTCTCGAGCGCCGACGGTGTGGGGACGAAGTTGAAGGTCGCCTTTCTGACCGGGCGACACGATACGGTGGGGGCCGATCTGGTCAACCACTGCGTGAACGACATCCTGGTGCAGGGCGCCACACCACTTTTCTTCATGGACTATCTGGCGACCGGTCGGCTGTCGCCAGGTATAGCCGCCGAAGTCGTCGGGGGGATGGCGCGTGCCTGTGCCGGAAACGAGTGTGCGCTCCTCGGCGGCGAGACGGCCGAGATGCCTGGGTTCTATACCGACGGCGAGTACGATCTGGCAGGCTTCATCGTTGGTCTGGTCGACCGCGACCGCCTGATCGACGGCAGCCGAATTAGACCGGGCGATCGTCTCATCGGACTGCCCTCGACCGGATTGCACACGAACGGGTACTCGCTGGCCCGTCAAATCATCTTCGAGACCCTCGGGCTGACGCCGGATTCGACGCCCGACGGGCTCGGCGGGTCGGTGGGCGACGTATTGCTGCAGCCGCATCGCTCGTATCTCGGGCTCGTCGGACCGGTGCTGGCTGACGCCGATGAGAAGATCAAAGGAATGGCGCACATCACCGGCGGCGGACTGACCGACAACCTGCCACGGGTGCTGCCTGCTGGCACGGTGGCCGAGATTGATCGCGCCACCTGGACGCCCTCGTCCGTGTTCAGCTTTCTGCAACACCATGGTGCTCTGACCGACGCCGAAGCGTTTCGGACGTTCAACATGGGCATCGGGATGGTGGTCGTCTGTGACGACGAGGCCAGCGACAGGCTGCTTGCGCGTTTCAAGCAGGCCGGCGAAATTGGCGCGGTCGAGATCGGCAGCGTCACCTCCGGTGACGGCGAGGTGATGTATATCTAGACCTGGGGCGCGTTTGGGTTGATTCTGTGGCGCAGGCCTTCAGGCCTGCGAGGCAAGGCTAAAGCGTTGCCCCACGAAAACTGAGCTACGGTTTAGTGCTTGTAAGGAAACCGGGGACCGTCCCATAAGTCCTATCCCAGATGACTGACAAGCGCCGCCTTGGTGTTCTGATCTCGGGTCGCGGCAGCAACCTGCAGGCGATCATCGACGCGGTGGCCGCCGGCCGGCTCCGGGCGACCATTGCAGTGGTGATTGCCAACAAGGCGGAGGCCGGTGGGCTCGAGTGCGCGCGGCGGGCGGGCATCGAGACCGTCGTGCTGGAACACACCGCCTACCCATCACGCGAGGCCTACGACGCGGCGCTGGTCGCAGAGCTACGCCTTCGCGATGTCCAGCTGGCTTGTTTGGCCGGGTTCATGCGGCTGCTGAGCGCCGCCTTTGTCGAGGCGTTTCCAAACCGGATCTTGAACATTCACCCGTCACTGTTGCCAGCATTTCCTGGACTGCATGGCCAGGACCAGGCGTGGCGACATGGGGTCAAGATCACCGGGGCCACCGTGCATATCGTGACGCCCGAGCTTGACGCCGGACCGATCGTGCTGCAGGCGTCGGTGGCGGTCGACGACGCCGACACCGCCGAGACCCTCGCCGCGCGGATCCTGGTCGAGGAACACCGCATCTATCCCTTGGCGATCGGGATTATGCTCGACGGCGGCTGGCGGATCGAGGGGCGCCGGTTCATTCGATCGTGAACCTCATTCCGGAGCTGCGATTCCGCCCACCGGCCTCTTCCGCCTTCTGCCTCCTGACTACTTCGGGCGTCCCACGTCCTATACTGATCAGATGTCTCCGCCAACCCCTACCGTCGCCGACCAACTGGCGTACCTGACCAAGGGCTGCGTGGACGTGGTCCGCGAGCAGGACCTTAACAAGAAGCTCGAGCGGTCGGCTGAGACCGGGACGCCGCTGACGGTGAAAGTGGGCTTCGACCCGACGGCACCCGACCTGCACCTCGGCCACACCGTGCTCATCCGCAAGATGAAGCATTTTCAAGACCTCGGGCACCGGGTCATCTTTCTGATTGGCGACTTCACTGGCTTGATCGGCGACCCGACCGGCCGGTCCAAGACGCGGCCGCCGCTGACACGGGCCGAGATCGACGAGAACGCTGAGACCTACAAGAAGCAGGTGTTCAAGCTGCTCGACCCGGATCGGACGGTGGTCGACTTCAACAGCCGCTGGATGGATGAGCTCGGCAGCGAGGGGTGGGTTCGGCTGGCGGCACGATACAACGTGGCGCAGATGCTCGAGCGACGCGAGTTCCGGCAGCGCTACGACCAGGGGCAGCCGATCTCGATTCACGAGTTTCTCTATCCGCTGGTGCAGGCTTACGATTCGGTGCATCTCAAGGTGGACGTCGAGCTGGGCGGTACCGACCAGCTGTTCAATTTGAACGTCGGCCGCGACATCATGCCGGCGTTTGAGCTGGAGCGGCAGATCGTGATGACGACGCCGCTGCTGGTCGGTCTCGACGGGGTCGAGAAGATGTCGAAGTCGGCCGACAATTACGTGGGGATTACGGAACCGCCCAACGAGATGTTCGGGAAAGTGATGTCGATATCCGATTCCCTGATGTGGAGCTACTACGAGCTGTTGACCGATCTGACGGTGGCCGAGATCGAGACAATGAAGGCCCGGGTGGCCGACGGCGAGCTGCATCCCAAGCGGGCAAAGCTCGATCTGGGATGCCGGATCGTCACCGATTTCCACTCGGCCGATGCGGCGGAGGAGGCGGAGCGCGAGTTCGAGCGGCGGTTTGCCGGCAAAGCGCTTCCCTCGGATCTCGGCGAGCGGGTCGTCGAGGTGCCGGCTGACGGAGTCCGGTTGGCTACTGTGATAGTCGACGTCGGGTTTGCCGACTCGAACAGCGCCTCGACCCGGCTAATTACGCAGGGTAGCGTGCGTATCGATGGCGAACGGGTGACCGACCGGGGCCACCGGGTGGACGCCACGGCGCCGTTCGTGCTGCAGGTGGGCAAACGAAGGGTCGTTCGGGTGAACCCACGCCCGGCAGCCGCGGATTGAGGCGGTGGGGATGCCCTGAAAAGGTGAAATGAAGGGCCAAGGTCGGTTGGAATTGAAATTGCCGCATTGACAGATGCCGAGCTTGTGATAACCTTATAAGGTTCCCCTGGCGGAGAAATTCTGGGTTGGGGGCGTCGCGGTCGGGTCCGTCCCGGTCCGGGCGTCGGTTCTTTGAAAACTAGATAGGACGACGAAGCACACTCGTCGAGTATCAGCCTGATACAGAAGACTGAACAACGAAGAGCCGAAATATTGGCTCTCCGGTTGAAGTTGTCCGACGGCGATCCGTGAGGATGGCCCGAGGTCACGTTCTTTAACTTGAGAGTTTGATCCTGGCTCAGAATCAACGCTGGCGGCGTGCCTAACACATGCAAGTCGTACGCGAAAGCGGCCTTCGGGCCGTGAGTAGAGTGGCAAACGGGTGAGTAACGCGTGGGTGACCTGCCTTCGAGTGGGGGATAACCTTCCGAAAGGGGGGCTAATACCGCATAACATCCCGCCCTTGGATGGGTGGTGATCAAAGTCGGGGATCGCAAGACCTGGCGCTTGAAGAGGGACCCGCGTCCGATTAGCTTGTTGGTGGGGTAGCGGCCTACCAAGGCGTCTATCGGTAGCCGGCCTGAGAGGGCGGACGGCCACACTGGGACTGAGACACGGCCCAGACTCCTACGGGAGGCAGCAGTGGGGAATTGTTCGCAATGGG
>PBRZ01000075.1 GCA_002726085.1 Acidobacteriota bacterium | reverse complement strand
AGCGGGTCGAGCCGCTCGTCGAACGCCGGCGGCACAGGGGCCCGCGTGCGCGCGAGATACTGCGCTCGGTCCCAACCGAGAGCGTGCCGGACCAGCACCTCGACATCGATCGTCGCGTCACGCTCGTCGATGCCGGCGGCAACCAGCTGGTCTCGAGCGGCCGACACCCGCGCCAGGAGCGTTGTCATAATCTGCTGACCGGGCGGTGTGCCGACGCCCGGTCACGACCTGGCGATCGGCTCGGCGTCTTTGAGCATTTCGGCGCGGAAGTGCGTCGTGAGCGCCTCGCTCATCTCGGCCAGGTCGCCGTTGAGCATCTCGGTGAGGCGGTGGGTCGTGAACCCGATCCGATGGTCGGTGACCCGGTTCTGCGGGAAGTTGTAGGTGCGGATTTTCTCGGACCGTTCGCCGGTGCCCACCTGGCTCCGCCGGTCCTCGGCGATCTCGTCGTGCTGGCGCTGCAGTTCCATCTCGTAGAGCCGTGCCCGCAGCACCTTCATCGCTTTCGCGCGGTTCTTGATTTGCGACTTCTCGTCTTGTTGCGACACGACCAGCCCGGTTGGCAGATGGGTTAGCCGAACCGCCGAATAGGTCGTATTCACGCTCTGGCCGCCAGGGCCGCTCGAACAGAACGTGTCGATTCGCAGATCCTGCTGTTCGATCGCGATGTCGACTTCTTCCGCTTCCGGCAGTACGGCGACGGTCGCCGTCGAGGTGTGAATGCGGCCGCTGGCTTCGGTGGCCGGCACACGCTGCACCCGGTGGACGCCGCTTTCGTGCTTCAGCTGGCTGTAGACCTGGCGACCTTCGATGAGCGCGATCACTTCTTTGATCGCGCCGACACCGCTCTCGCTGGTGGACATGACGTCCACCTTCCAGCCTTGCCGCTCGGCGAACCGCGCGTACATACGGAAGAGGTCCGCAGCGAACAGCCCCGCCTCGTCGCCGCCGGTTCCGGCGCGGATCTCCAGCACGACGTTTTTTTCGTCGTTGGGATCCTTGGGCACCATCAGATCCTTGATCTCGGCAAGGAGGTCGTCGCGCCGCGTCTCCAGGGTGGCCAGCTCCTGCTCGGCCAGCTCCCGCATGTCTCGGTCGGTGTTCTGGGCCAGCTCCTGCGTTTCCGTGATTTCGGTCAGCACGGATTTGTATTCGCGAAACGCGTCCACGAGTGGCTGGATGTCGGCCAGCGCCTTCGCGTGGGTCCGATACTGGAGCGGATCGGCCTGCACCGAAGCGTCGCTGACGAGTGCCATCAGCTCGTCGTACCGTGTGTCAATCGTCTGGAGCTTGTCGAACATGATGCGGACTGCTCAAAGAAGTCAGAAGTCAGAAGTCAACAAATACGGCCTCAGCCGCCGGACACCGGTGGCAGGAACGCCACTTCATCGCCCTCGCCAACCGGTGCTTCCATCCGCGAGTACTCCGCGTTCACCGCCGTCGAGATGGAGGCCTCATAGCTCATCAGATCCGGAAACTCGGCGGCCAGCGCAGTCCACACGGTTCGCACCGTGGCGCCGTCGGGCACGTGCCGCTCGATCTCCCCGGCTCCCGCAATGTCTCGGAGCCTGGCGAACAGACGGATGTTTACGCGCATGTTGNTGGCCTGACTTACCCGATGCCGGCCACTCGATAGGCGTTCTGACGCGCATCCCCATCGGTGGGATCCGCCGTAGCACCTTCGATCCACATGTCGCCACCCTCGAAGTACTCACGCTTCCAGATCGGCACGATCTGCTTCACCCGTTCAATGACATATCGGCAGGCGGCAAAGGCATCGGCCCGATGCGGCGACGAGACTGCGATCATCACGCTGGCCTCACCAATCTGCAGCGTCCCGAGCCGATGATGGAGCGCCATGCGCACCGTCCAACGCTCGGCGGTTTCGGCGCCGATCCGCTCGAAGGCCCGCAACGCCAAGCTCTCGTAGCCCTCGTACTCGAGCCGCAGGACGCGCCGGCCGCCGTTCTCGTTTCGGACGACCCCCACGAACGCTGTGATCGCGCCAGGGCCGATAGCCTGCGGCTCTTCTGGTACGTCTGGGGGCGGAGTGGTGACGACCTTTACGAGCGCTTCGAGATCCAGCGGATCGGTCGTCACCGCGTAGAGCGGCGTCGGCATACGTCTCCTATTGTCACTCATTTGCGCCAGAAATGATTGACCGGCCCGTTGCCGTGCCCGATTGGCGTGGCGTGTCGGATTGCGCCCTCGACGTAGCGTTTCGCTCCCGCTACGGCGTCGCCCAGACCCTGTCCCTGCGCGAGCCCTGCGGCGACCGCCGCGGCAAACGTGCAGCCGGTGCCGTGGGTGCTCCGGCTCTCGAAGCGCGGTCCTCGAAGCTCGACAACGGCGTTGCCATCGTCGAGCAAGTCGACTGCATCCGCTTCGCCGAGATGACCACCGGTGATGACGACGGCCCCGGCGCCGCGCGCGCGAATCTGGACGGCGGCTCGTCTCGCATCCTGCAACGACGCGATCGGCATCTGCGCCAACACCTCGGCCTCCTGCCGGTTTGGGGTGACCACGCGCGCACGCGGGAGCAGTCCGGTGCGGACCAGATCGACGGCGTCGTCGTCGAGCAACCTGTCGCCGCTCGTCGCGACCATGACGGGGTCCACTACCACCGGAATGTCAGCGAGCGTCTCGAGCGTCGCACACACAGCGGCTACGATCTCCCGTCTGGCGAGCATGCCGGTCTTGACCGCCCGAACCTCGAAGTCGGCAATGACCGCTTCGATTTGCGCCACGACGAGCTGCGGGGCGACCGGTTCAACCGCCGTCACGCCGACGGTATTCTGGGCGGTGACGGCGGTAACGGCGCACACGCCGTGCACGCCGTGCGCGGCAAACGTCTTCAGGTCGGCCTGGAGNCCGGCGCCGCCACTCGAATCGCTGCCGGCAATGGTGAGCGCGGTTGGCGTCATTATCTAGACGGGGCTGCGCCCCGAACCCCCGCAGGCGCTACGCGGGGACCCCCACGGCCCCACTCCGCGCCCGCGAGGCGCGCTGTGCGCGCCTTGTTCAGTACCGGACGGGGCTGCGTTCCGGACCCCCCCGCGGGCGCTACGCGGGGACCCCTGCGGCCCGCTACAGAATCCCGCGTCGCACCGAGAGCGGTGCTGGACCCGACTGGCAAGGCACGACGACGGAGCAGATTGGCCATCTGCAACCGAGGAGCAACGCAGCCCAGACGGGCTTCAGCACCGGTCGAATGCAGCAGGGCTTCTGTTNCGGGCTGCCAGCCCCACTCCGCGCCCGCGAGGCGCGCTGTGCGCGCCTTGTTCAGTACCGGACGGGGCTGCGCTCCGGACCCCCGCAGGCGCTACGCGGGAACCCCTGCGGCCCGCTACAGAGTCCCGCGTCGCACCGAGAGCGGTGCTGGACCCGACTGGCGAGGCACGACGACGGAGCAGATTGGCCATCTGCGACCGAGGAGCAACGCAGCCCAGACGGGCTTCAGCGCCGGTCGAATGCAGCAGGGCTTCTGTTGCGGGCTGCGAGCCCCACTCCGCGCCCGCGAGGCGCGCCGTTCGCGCCTTGTTCAGTACCGGACCGGGCTCTTGTCCCGAACCCCCGCGGGCGCTGCGCGACTTGGCCGTCCACGACGACCCCGAACGAGCAAAAATAAGGCCGCATGATGGCCTACCGTGCCCGCAGTGTTGCGGGAGCGGGGGACTGAGTGCCGAGCTCGAAGACGAGCAGGAACTGGTAAGTGAGGAACGTTTCGTGGGACAGCAGACTGAGCCCGGCCGTCTCTGCGTCACGGATGACGTCGACCGCCGCGATCCGCTCCTCCATCGGTATTCCCGGGCCGCCGCCCTCCTTGGTCCAGTCGACGATCCCGAGACGTCCCTGCGGCTTGAGCGCTGAGGCGACGTCGGTCAGCAGGGAGACCGGGTTCTCCAATTCGGCATACACGTCCACCATCAGCACCGCGTCGAGACCGGCTGGCAGCATGGGGTCTTCGGCGGTGCCGAGCACCGGCTCGACATTCGTGAGCCCCTCCCGGCGCACGCGATTGTTGATCGCCTCGTACATGAGGCGCTGGATATCTTCGGCATAGACCCGTCCGTTGGGACCGACCCGTCGTGCAAGCCGCACCGTGAACCAGCCGGCACCGGCTCCGACATCGGCGACGGTGGAGCCGTCGGCGATGTTCAGGGCGTCCATGATCTCGTCCGGCTTCTGCCACAGGCTGCGGTCCGGGCCCTCGAGTAGACCGAGATCCTCGGGCTTGAACAGCCGCGCGTGGGGCAGGTTCTGCGCCGTCGCCAGCCTCACCGGTCCGACCACCGCAACGCCGACCACCGCCACCACCAAGGCAAACAGGTTTCGCATGAACATCGACTCCAGCATTGACTAATTGATTATATCGACGACAGCGTCATGGCCGCCGCCTCGAGCCCTCAGTGCCGCGGGTCAACCATCTGGCAGGGGAATCGTTCCGGCCGGCCGAGATCGGGCAGCGAGGGACGCCCAAAGCCCTCGTTGACCGCCAGCACATCGAGCGGCGTGGAGGCGAGGTCTTCGATCGGGAGCAGCTCAAACGGCGTCGGCCCCGCCAGATCGAGCCACTTGAGGTAGGCGCCGCATCCTGAGCAGAGCGTCGCGCGGTGGGTCAGGCCTGGGTCCGTCTTCAGCGAGGTCACGTGGCCGGGTTCGTCCTCGCAGTAGGTGCAGCCGAGGGTGCGAGGGCGCCAGCCGCCGCCGCAGAACGAGCAGCGGAGCTGCCTGGACGTGTCCGGATCTTCGCCGAATGCCGGCCAGGAGCCGCATGCCGGGCAATAGCCGTGCGGCCATGCCTCCAGCGCGTCGATGACCGACGAGTGGGACTCGGCGCCGTCTGGGCTCAACAGCCCCCGTTGCGCTACGTACGCAGCCGGGCCAACGGCGAGCTCCGCCGCAAGCCACAGCACATCCGGCGCTATCCCCTCGTGTACCGCCTTCCCAAGGATGGCACTCTGGTTGCGTTCGAATGAGGCGGTCAGCAGCGAATTGACATTGATGCGCCCATCGTCGAGACAGCCGCGTACACGCCGTGCGACATCGCCCGCGCCTCCAACCGCCAGATCGTCGCAGGCATCGAGGAGCAGCGGTTCAAGCAAGGCGACCGGCAATGCCACCCGCTCCCCCCGCAAGACGGGAGTGCCGGCACGCAACTTGTCGGCAGCCTGGTCCGGTGCGAGGTTGACGATCGGTGGCCCGCTATGGTCCAGTCGATCCACCGCGAGGATCGTGCGGCCAACCAGCGATTTTTGCAGCGCGATGGCCGGTGCCAGATCCGGCAGGCTCAAATCGATTTCGGCCCAGCGCGCCTGCGCGCGGTCGAGTAGCGAGCCGTGTGTCGGGGCGGGCAATTGCGTTCCTGGGTCGAGGGCGGCCTGCAACTTCAGTTTCCTCATTGTATGACATCGTTGTTTGCAGCCGTTTAGGGCGGTATTTGACGCGTGCGTCGTCAGGCGGTCGCGGGTGGTCTTGAAGCGCTACGTGGTGCCCCGATATAATCCATTCAAGGCGCCGTTCTGGGGCCTTTAGGAGATTTCAACCGATGTCAGATTTGATCACGGTGACCGAGACCGCCGCCTCCAAAATTACCGCCCTCATGGCGGAAGAGGAAAAGACGAGCGCTGGCCTCCGGGTGTTCGTGCAGGGCGGCGGTTGTTCCGGCTTTCAGTATGGGCTCATGATCGAAGAGGGGGAGGGCGACGCGTCGGCCGACCGTGTCTTCGAGTCGAATGGCGTCCGTCTGTATGTGGACCCCATCAGCTTGCGGTATCTGACCGGAGCGCAGGTTGATTTCGTGGACAACCTGACCGGCGGGGGATTCACGATCAAGAATCCCAACGCCAAGTCGACCTGCGGGTGCGGCTCGTCCTTCGGCGTGTAGCTCCCTACGACGGCTGCATGGGGCGCCGCCGGTCGGCGCGCGGCCTACGGCCTATGGCATGGACGCACAAACGGCCTATCTCGAACGCCTGCGCCCGCCGGGCGGCAAGCGCTCCGGAAAGCGCGAGCTGATCGTCAGCGTCTTCCTGCGTCAAGACGGCCATCTGAGCGCTGACGACCTGGTCGACCTGATGCGTCAGGAAGACCAGAAGATCAGCCGGGCCACCGTCTACCGGGCGCTGCAGTGGATGGTCGAGGCCGGAATCGCCCGCAAGGTAGATTTCGGTGAAGGCCGTTTCAGGTTCGAGCACTCCTACCGCCATCCGCGGCATTTTCATCTCATCTGCGAATCGTGCAGCCGGTCGTCGGAGTTCTTGAGCTCAGACATCGAAGCGCTCCTCGAGGAGATCGCCGCCGCGCGTGGCTTTCAGGCCAGCCAGAGCGTTCTGCAGATCCGCGGGGCCTGCGAGGATTGCCAGGCTGGGCGCCGGACCCCGCGCGCTGTGGCGACGACCGAGTTGCTGTTCGCGCGGGACGCGCTACGGATCGCAATTGCGACCGAGCGTAGCGGACTCGAGTTCTACACGCGCGGCGCCAAGGTCGTGCAGGACGCGCGGGCTCGAAAGGTCTTCCGGCGTCTGGCGGAGGAAGAGCAGGAGCATCTCGGGACGCTCGAGGAGCGCTACACGATGCTACGCGCCAAAGATCCACAGCTCGAGTCCTACCCGACGTTTCTCTTCTTCAAGGGGGCCGCGAACGGACTGTTTGCAACCGGCACGAACGAGCTCGCCAACGTGGTCGACGATCGGCGAGCGTTGATGATCGGCATCCGGTGCGAGCGCGGGTCACACAAGTTCTTCAAACGCTACGGCGAGCGGTTCGAGGACTCCGAGGGCAAACGGATCTTTCTGGAGTTCGCCGACGAGGAACGAGAGCATCTCGAGTTGCTGATCAACGAGTGTCGGGCGCTCGTCGCCCGACAGAGCAAGTCTCGCCGCCGGACCACCTCCCGCAAGACCCGCGTCGGTTAACCCTTTTTCCTGGCGACGAGCCGCGCGACCCCGGAAGGGGCCGTACATTCTTCATCGTGGCACAACGTCCAACCGTCGAACACGGCGCGCAGCTCTCCAGGGCGCAGCAAATGGTCGGGGGACCGTGGTCCGGTGGGGTAGGCCAGTTGCGCCACGGTGAACGTCTCGTAGATGACGAACCCGTCGTCCCGCACCGCGTCGCGTACCGCCGGCCAGATCGTTCGCTGCAGGTAGTTCGTGCAGATGATGAGATCGAACTGGTCGCGGGGCAGCGGCGCCACTTCGAGATCAGCGACCCAGAGCCGCGCATGTGCCAGTGAGCCGACTCTCGCGAGTCGGACACGGTCGAAGTCGCGGTCGACGCCGAAAGCCTGGAACCCATGTTCGGCTGCCGCCCGGGCGTGACGACCCGCACCCATCGCCAGATCGAGTGCGTTGCGCCCGCTTCCCAGATGGTCGCGCACGACCGGCAGCCACTCGGAGACAAACGCCGACGGCGGCTGGCTCATCGGCGGCCCTGCCGATGTGGCTGATATGATGGACGGCCGATGTCTGCTGCCCTAATCACCGCCTCTATCCTTTCGCTCGTCGGGCTGGTCGTGAGCGTCGCGCGCGGATACATGGTCGGCACCTCCGACGATGTCCTCCAGCACGCCACGCTGGCCATCTTTGTCACGTTTGTCACCCTGCTGGCGCATTCGATGACCATGTTCTACCTCATCGGGAAGGGACGCGCCATTCGTGACGCGGTGACCGAGGGCGGGCTGACGACAGACGCCGAGGCCAGGGTGTCCGCGCTTCGGGGGCCGGTCTTCACGCTGGCCACCATGGCGATGGCCCTGACGATGGGGACTGCCATCTTCGGGGGAGGTGTCGACATCGGTGTCGTTCCGAGCGGGTTCCACGCGATCCTTGGCGTACTGGCGGTGGCAGCCAACGGCGTTGCGCTGCGAGCGATCGTGAACGCTTTCGGCGAGTCCTCCCGCATCGTGGACGAGGTCAACCGGGCGCTGGGAGTCTGACGACTGCCCATGGACTTAGAAGGCAGAAGGCGAAAGTCAGAAGGCAAACCCGGCCGAGTCAGCGTGTTCTCCAAGATTCTGCTCTTCGACATCGACGGCACACTGCTGCTGTCGGGACGGGCCGGCTATCGTGCGCTGACCCGCACGTTCGAGGAGCTGTTCGGTGTGTCGCGTGGGTTCGAGGGAATCCAGGTTGCCGGTATGACCGACGAGATCATCCTCACCGCGGCGCTCGAACGAGCGGGCCTGGCAGCCGACCGCGAGACTCGGGCGCGTTTTCATGTTCGATACTGCGAGCAGTTCAGCGACGAGATCCATTTCCCGGGGCCGCGGAAGGGGCTGATGCCAGGCGTAGCCGCGCTGCTCGAGACGCTGAGTCGGTACAACCACGTCCGGTGCGGTCTGGTTACCGGCAACTTTGCGAGACCGGCGCGGATCAAGCTCGAGCACTTCGATCTCTGGCGCTTCTTTCATTTCGGCGCATACGGGGATGATGCGGCGATTCGGAACGACCTGGTGCCGATCGCTGTGGAACGGGCGCGGCGAGACCGCGTGGCGGTGGAGCGGGCTGGTGACGTGGTCGTGATCGGTGACACACCGCTCGACGTCCAATGCGCGACGGTCGCCGGCGCCCGGTCGGTCGCCGTGGCGACCGGGTCTTACGAGGTGGCCGTGCTCCGGGAGACCGGTGCCCACGCCGTGCTGTCCGATCTCAGCGACACCAACACCGTTGTCGACGTGCTGCTCAGCTCCTAGATTCCGAGAAATCCCAGGACACAGCTGAGTGGTGTCGGCCTACGGACTGCTGGCGTCTTCCCTGCAAGTGTGGAACTCTGTGAGGGGGCGACTGAGTGAGTATCCTGACGAGCACGGATAAGCGAGCCGTTCTCGACCTCCTCGATTCCATCGGTGTCCCGGCCACCCTAAATGACGTCTGTGAGGGACATCGCTTTCCTGCCTTCGCCATGAACCAACTGGCCGAGGGGTTCTTGGGCCAGCGCGACGCCGACGTCTTCGGCAAGACCGTGGAAGAGCTCGCCATCTATCCTCCAGCTCAGGCACAGCGTGTCCAACGACGCTTCGAGGAATGTATCCGCCGCGGCGAGCAAGTTCGCTTCGAGGATCCCGCCCCAATCGATCTCGAGAGCGAGCGCCGATGGATTCAGGCGACGATGACTCCCATTCTCGACGCCACGGGAATCGTTGTTCGTGTCATGGTGACTTTTGTGGATGTGAGCGACTGGAAGCGGGCTGAAGAGGCGCTGTCAGACGCATTGACGAAGGTGCTCAGCGGTTTCGTGACGATCTGCGCGGCCTGCAAGAAGGTCCGGCACGACAGGCACGACAGGCCAAACTGGCTGCCCGTCGAGGAGTACGTGACGAAACAAAGCGACGTCAAGTTCAGCCATGCGATGTGCCCGGAGTGCTTCACAGCGTGGAACGGCGAGGCGCCGACAGAAGACTGAGTCCCGGCCACCGGCTGACCTGCGATCCCACTCTATTACGTGCGGTGATACGACCCTGGAGCGGCAGCCGCTGGGCGCATTGATTCCGGGTTGGATTGGCACCGCCCGGCTGTTGCCGCGTGCTGAATGTATTGGCGGAAGCGCCTGGGAGTCGAACCCAGTGGGCGCGTTTCTCTAAACTGTTGATGGCGCGTGACTTCTGGTCCTAACGGGTTCGGCCTTCAGCACTTAGCGCTCTACTGCAGTCTACAGACGTCGTCGCGAGTCTCCTGGAATCGACCCCGGTCGTGGAGACATTGTGGAGACGGCCTGGTTTCCAGTGCGCAGGAGGGGTGCAATTATCCGTTGTCGTTCTTGGCTAGATCTAGGGTCCTGTCTACCTTTCGGCATTGGACCGCTTCTATTCCGGGGTCGGCTGTTCATCCCGTCTCTCGTCCGGTGCAGGTCGTCTCGCCTTCCGGGTCTATTTCGGGGTACTGGCCTGCACTGGCCCTGGCAGTCACAGCCCCTAGTGCACTCTCGGCCCGTCGTTTTCAAGGCAACGGTGAATCGAGAACTGTATGCGGAACTTGGGACGCGGGGGGCGGGTCTGCCAAGAAACGCCTGAACCTAAGAGTTCCAAAATTGGAATGAAACGGCACATTAGCGGCGACGCTACGGCACCTCGGGTCACATTGGCTGTGGGGCACGCACAATCAACCAGCTCCAGAAGGCTACTCTCTGGCACGCTGGGCACTAGCGATCCGCCCCAGGCAACCAGGACTCTCTCTACGTCCGCCACTGACCCCCACATCCGAGGACATGGGACCGACCTGGTTCGCGCGGTTTGTGCTTTCTCGAGCAATTTGCGAAGCGGTAGACGCAGAGCCGAGATCGGTAAGTTACGGCGGGACCGAAAAGCGGCGAAAAAAAATTCACCAATTGAGCCTCATCGACCTCACCAGTCCAGGCGTCGGCGAAAACGTGCCGGCTGTCTCGCCGTGACGGCAAGCCCAACGCAGACTGATTCGCGGCTTCTCTTGGTCGGTGTGAGGGTCGGTCTCCTCTGCCGTGCCCCAGTGGAGGTCGAATGAGTCAATAGCCGCCGACTTGCCGTGTGGGCAGGAGCGACCATGTTTGAGCAACGCCCAATGGATTTCCGCTCTCAGCGCCTTCAGGAACTCATCTCTGGGTCCGTATCCATACTCTCTCCGCCGGTCGCCGGTGATGCTCCGTCTGAGGCCGTCCTTTGCAGCGCGCCACATGACACCCATCTCAGATACCTCCAGAAAAACCGAGTCTTCAGATGACCGAATGCTGGATACACGAAGAGAGCACGAGAACTGCGTTTCAGCCGCGCCTCATCGGCACCACCACTTACTGCAAGTCACTTTCTGCGTATGCACCGACAAGTAGGAACCGTTCATGACCGCACCCGCCGAACGCAACGACGAGGGGGAGTAAGGGATTCCGTAGGGCCGAGGACCCGCGGCCTCCCACCTGGCGATCGCCTCCGGCGCCAACCAGAAGGTGACGTCGCCCCGCTGAACCAGCGCTCGATCGTACGCCGGCCAGTTTCCAACACGGTACTGGGTCTTGTACTTCGGATGCACTCTCGACTTCACCTCGAGATCATGCGCCGTCGGCTGTCACGATGGCCAGGGCCACGACGAATACTGGTTTCCGCGCACCAACGCCGGATGGCGGGCAGTCGCTCAACTTTATTTCAGTGGGAACAGCAGAACGACCTGACGACAGTACTAGCGGCGGCGATTAGCCTGGTGAAGGCGGCAGTACAAGGGAAAAGCCCTCTTGAGTGCTGGGCGCTCAAGGATAGCTTACGTTGAACTTGCTTAGAAAGACGCCAGCTGAGTCGTACCCGACAAAGAGATCGTCACCAACGAATAGACTGTGAGGGCGCTGATAGTTTCCAGTCGAGATAAGCACCTGATTCTCGAGCAGGGCCCAGTTGCTGTCGTAGATGGCCTGGTAGATAGGTCCACCCCCATCGGTGTCGCCCCGCGTGTAATGCACGATGAAGGTGTCGGTGTTCGGCTCGTGGGACAGGCCGGAGACGATTCCGAGCATGGTCATGTCGGTAAGAATTGTGGTTCGCTCTCTCACGACATTCCAGTCCTTATCAAAGATAATCTGGTAGAAGTAATCACCCTGGCCCGGAACGAGGGTTTCAGGAGCCACGAGGTGGAGCTGGTTGTTGTGGAAGATCGCAGCGGCACCATTGGCGTGCTGGTTTGTATCATTGCCGGGGCCGGTATTGCCGATGGGAATGGCTGCGCCCATGGAGTTCAGATCGGCATCAAATACATAGATGTCGTGTCCCTGACCGGGTTGAAATTTCCCTACGTGAACCCTGCTCCCGTCACCCACCAAAAACATATCGTTGGTGGGCGCGTTATCGGTTGTGACCTCTACAATATCCTGCAGTACGAAACCCGCATCAATTTTCATCAGATAGAGATTGCCGCCGCTCCCATTTCCAGAGGTGGAAAAGGTAATGTAGTGGAAGCCGCCCTGGAAGATGTGCTTGTGGTCGGCGATCGAGGTGATGTTGTTCGCAAAGGTATAGGTGAGCGAGGCATCGCTGTTGAGATCATCCGGGCTCACAATGTGTGTGGCGGTGCCCATCAGATTGACGGACAGATCATATTTGCCCATATAGACCCCGCCCGATGGTCCGATCACTTCGGTGGAAAGAACAAGATGGAAACCATCGTAGACCGGGATGGACCAGATGGAGCCCGTGCTGACCGTGATGCTTTGCACATGGGTCATAGTCGGGGGTCTGGACGATGTCTCGTCGCCTGGAACTGGAGAGGGCGCGGCCTCCTGAATCTGCGTGAGGACTTGGGTCCGCGCGTCGGCATCGTTGACCCCGTCGACCCGGTAACGTAGATACTCCTGCAACCACACCGCCTTGCCCTCCAGGTCGACATGGCTGAGCTCAACACGGCGCTGCAACTCGTCCCGGTAAAACGCATCCAACACCTCCAGGAAGTCCAGGGATAGGTTCCGCGGCGGGAAGGCATAACTGTCCGAGGCCACGTCACGACACACCGGCTGGATCCCCTGCCCCCGAATCTGCATCAGCACCCGCGTGGTCGCCTCGGTCGCCTCACAGCCGTTCAGAACATAGCGCAGCCATTCGGGGAACCACACCGCCGACCCTTCCGCGTCGACATACCCTTCATTGGTCTGCGCCCGTTGCAACGTATCCCGATATTCCGTTTCCAGACTCTCGTAGAACGTGAGTGCCTCGTTCCGCGGCGGGAACGGGATGCCGACCATCGCCATCCCGGCCAGTGTCAGCGCTCCCTCGATGTCGCTAGTCTGCAAGACGTCAACATCACCAGGCTCAGCATTCATAAGCGCCGCGACGGTCTGTCCGGCAGCGTCTGGATGTCCCAGCCCAATCACGTGACCAAGCCCGTGGGTCACGGTCCGTTGCAGGTCATGAACGGCTCGCCCCGGCTGCAGCGCCCCACGGTAACAGTTGAATGGCTGGGATTGGTTGACCAGCACGTCCGCCTCGATCGTCTCGTCGACACCATCCCGGATAATCGCAATTGTCTGGGTCGCGCTGACCAACGACGGGCCGAATGGGGTGCCGAAGACGTCAGCGGCGAAGACGATGCTGTTTATGCCATCAAAGGCAACGGCGGGCGAGCTAGACATACCTCGAACGGCGGTGAAACGCATCGCAGTGGACGCGAGGACTGCATTCCACGCAGCCAGACTCTGTCGCGCACACGCATCCCAATCAGCTGACCCGTCAATCAACCCAGCAGCATTACCCAGCCGCAGTTCTACCGGCACGACGTCTGTCGTCCAGCGTTGCCCCACCAGGCTGAAGCCCACCACCGTTGTCGTTGCGAGGACCGAAACAATTACGGCGACACCAGCGTAGTTCGGCATCAACTCTCAGGACACAAGGAGATTCTTCTTGGCGCCCATCTTACCGCTGGCTAGCAGGCGGTGCAATGGTTCTGTCAACTT
>PBRZ01000074.1 GCA_002726085.1 Acidobacteriota bacterium | reverse complement strand
TCTGTTCAGTACCGACGCGCTTGCGTGGCATCCTACCTCCTGGTCGTGACACCCGAATTCTACCGCTCGGGCTGGAACGATTTCAGGGGGGCAGGTCAGCCGCTGAAGCCGACCGAGTCCCGGTGAAACGATGTCACGGCCAAGCGACCAGCCGCTGGGTATCTGAGCCGCCGCGCCCCATGACGCCCGTCATACCGGGATCAGGCAGCGTCACACAAGATCGCGATGCTCATCAGTCGTCGCTGTCGCGGCTTGCACGGCTGTGCCTCGCATCTGCTCCACCGGTCCAGTAGGTGACGCACGTGTGTTCGGAGAAACTCATGAACAGCCTCGTCGTACGAATAACGCTAGTATGGGCCGTCGTGTTTGCAGTCGCGGCGGCACCCGTGAGCACCCAGAAAGGAAGAAAGGCCCCGAAGCCCCAACTCGTCATCACCTCTGCTACGGTGCTGACCGACCCGGTGCTGGACAAAAGCATCCTGACCATCACCGGATTCAATTTCGGCAGCGGGACACCGCTCGTCACACTCGGGCTGGTTCCCCTTGCGGTCATTTCTGCGGGGTCCACCGGCATCACAGCTGAAATGACTGTAGCTCCGGGGTCGCATCTGCTGACGGTCTCTCGGGGACCGTCGCCCACCGATCTCGGCGTGTTTGAGGTCACGATAGGGGCCGTCGGCCCACACGGACCCACCGGCGAGGACGGGGCTGGCGGCACTCTACGGTCCGGTGGCGACGAGCCATGAGACCCGCGTCTTCTCGACGGATGAGGTGGCGTACGAATGGCTCGAGCGGATCACATGGGCGCAGGGGCACGACGGCCTCTCGACGAGACGGGGTACCTGCTGAAGCTGATCGAGCGGTGAGGGAAGTGGTCAAGTTTGGGTGGCTCACCCCGACGGGAATCAGTCGAACACCGCGAACAGCGTGGTGCCGGTCACCACCGCACCCAAGAAGAATGCGCCTCCAGATTTCAAAAGGCTGACTCGACCGCTCAACAAGAAGTGCCCAATGCCCAGAAATGCCACTGCAGGAGCGGCGTAGCACGCCAACACGAGCGGAAGGACCCAGAGGGGTGTATCCGACTGCCCGAATCGGTTCCAATCTCGGAGAATAGAGAGCAAGACCCGGACAGGCAAAGCGCAGCACAACAGCGAGACAGCGATGTGGACCCAGCCATAGACTCGGCGCTCCACATCCGTCGTAAGCCACCGCGGCGCTTCGGGTTCCGGTCGAGGTGCGACATCATTGACGCCGATTCTCTGTTCCATGACATGGTCCTTTTCACGTTGGACACGCTCACGCCGTGGCGCTGCACTTCAAATGCTACAACCTTTCCCGCATCCACTGAACCTTGGGAGTCACGCCAGCACAGGCTGCCGCTTCTCATCCACGACGCACAGCACTAGCCAGTCGTCGAGACAACGGTGTTGCTCGCTGGTCTCGACGATCTCATCCAACGCCGTGAAGGCGTCCGTCACGCTCTGGACGATGCCCACGACGGTCGCCTCATGATAGCGGCCGCCCCCACGGTTGGACGAGGAAGCGCCGCATGGCTGCCTGTTGGGGTGCTCAGAGTGCCCGATCCGCTACCGAGGCTCGGAGAGCGGCGTACCACTCAGTCACCACCAGGGCAAGCGTATCCTCAATTGTGCCGCCCTGGTCTCCTAACGCCTGTACCTCGCTCGGAAGATCGGCGAGGCACGACAGGCTCTCGTGATGGACGTTATTGGTCAACTCGCTCCAGCCCCGCAGTGCCTCTCGGGGACTCCGCTTCCTGAGCGGTCGTCTCCGCCTGTGGGTCTTCGGTGTTGGCGCTGTCCGTGATCGCCTCGTCCTTCTTTTCCTCGTCCACGACGCCCTCCATCCTGCATCGACGTGCGCCGAACGAGCCTTGTGCAATATCGCGGTTATCGAGGGCTGGCCCTATCCCGCCCTTCCGAATCAGGGCGGTCACATCATGGCTCCCGAGGCTGGCACCGGGACTGAGTGACATAGTGGCCTGGAAGAATCGACCAATTATGCGGGAACAGCGGTGTGGGACGAGGTCTTGGGGCCAGAATCCCAGGTCAGGGATCTGCGGGGCTTGGTGACGAATCTCAATGTGACCGTTTCTGTGCCCATCGGGTCCGCACGACTGTGCAGAAACTCGCGATATTCGGCCGGTGGTGGCGGGAGGGTAGCTACTGGATGACGATAGAAGACATCAGAGCACAGCGGTTATCGCTCTCTTGACTATCTTCATAGCAACATCTCTGACGATCCGCCGTTGACCTTCGGCCTAGTAGCCCATCGTACCTTCTATCTGTCGAGATGCGTGTCAAAGAAGCGGGCCATTTCCTCGAACGCCTCTCGAGCCTCTGGAATATCGCGAACATAGTTCGCGTGTGCCTGGGCCTCGTACACATGCAGTTCGGCGTCTACGCCGGCTCGTCGAAGATTACGATGCACGCGAACCGTATCACTCAGCAAGAGGTCGCGTGTGCCTGTGGTGAGAACCGCCGGCGGAAAGCCGTTCATATCTCCGTAGACGGGCGAGAGCATCGGATCCGCCAGATCGTGGCCATCGGCATAGACCTCGGCCATGGCCTGGCAACGGGCTTCCGTCCCCATCAGGACATTGTCCACCAGGCGGTTCGTGTAGAAGGAATCACTGCTCTTGGTCAGGTCGGACATGGGCGTGCCTGGAGCGATGGCAGCCGGAAGCGGCAGCCCCCCTTGCTTGAGACGCAACACCGTCGAGAGAGTCAGTGCGCCTCCAGCCGACGCGCCAAAGATCCCCATCTTCTTCGCGTCCGCGATTTCCAGCGCGCCCTGCCATGCCGACACCGCGTCGTCGAGCGCGGCGGGGTAGGGAAATGCAGGCGGCCTGCGATAGTCGATTGAGAGCACCCTGAAGTGGCCGAATCCAGCCAGCATGGCACCCTCGTACATCGCGGCGACGCCTCCACCCATCATGTAACAGCCACCGTGAAGATGCATGAGTAGCCTGTCGCGGTTCTCCGGAGGGATGACGCTCGACGCCATCATGTAGGCCGGTATGCCATTGACGACCATCGGCTCGAATCTAATGTCGAACCGGTCCAGGAGAGGCTGGGGATCCCGTGGGGCCCGGTCGATCTGCGCCGCGAACGCGTCCCACTCTTCGGGCGTGTTCGGCGGCGTGTTCCAGTTCCCGGGGATCGGTGCCGCAAGAAGCTGCTGCAATTCCAGGCTGACGGTGTTCGGCACCGGCAGCATGCGTGCCGGCACCTCACGCCCATCCGGTGCCGTTGTCTGAGCCCCGCCCACCCTGATGGCCAACACGAGCGCAACAGTGGCACTCACGAGCACGAACAGCGTGCGATGGGTGCCGTGCGAAGAGACGATCATGGCGTCCTCTCAGTTCCTGATGTCTGCCAGCCACTCGCGGCCGTATCCATCGTTGCTCCCGCCTTGCACGGATTATAGGAGGAGTATCCTCCCCGGAGAGCGCCGAAGACCCACGAACAACTCAGGCGTCGGTATCCGGCGCCGTCATGGCCGGCATGCCCAAATCCATGATCCGCGCGGGTGCGAGTCATGAGCGCATGGCAACGACCACCAGGTCAGGTGAATCCTCCAGGACGAACTCCCCGCCAGTCATGTCCCCGTGGAACACAGCCACGAAGCCGGCCGCGGCAAGCGCCGGGGCCAGGTCGGCGCGTGTCCAGGAGCGCAGCTCCACGCGTCGCGACGTCGTGACCGTGAGTGGTTCCTCGGCGACCGGGTCGAGCTCGAGCGTTGCCGGAAAGAACAGCACCCGCCGCCCGTCCTCGGAGGGCGACATCAGCCGCAAGAACACGATCTCCTTGCCATCGCCCCCCGGACGCAGATTCACCGGGAGATATCGCCTGCCGGTCGCCAGGAGGCCTTCGTAGTTGAGAATCTGGATCAAGAGCAGACCGCCGGGCAGCAGGATGTCGTGCAGCGACGCGAGGAAGCGCGAGAGGTCCGCGTCCTCCTCCATGTGCGGCAGCATGTTGCCGAGGCAGGTCGCAAGACCGAAGGGCGGCTCGTCGCCGAGCGCCGCGCGCGCCTCCATCGCGTCACCGACGACAAAGCGGCCCGTGCCAGCCGCCTCGTGGTCCTTGGCCGCCCGGATCATCGTTTCGGAACGATCCAGTCCGACGGCGCGCATATCTGCTGCCGCGAAGAACGCGACGTGCTCTCCGGTGCCGCAGCCGACGTCGATCACCGAGCGCTCCGGAGCGCGGTCCCGCAGCGACAGGAGGAACGGCGCCTCCCGCGCTATCCGCTTCTCCCACGCGATGAGGCGCCGGTAGTTCACGCGCGAGTGCTGGTCGTCTGCACGACAAGGGTCTTCGCTCATGTCATCAGCCAACCGCAGGAATATCGACGCGGGTAGAGACATTCTTACCGGTGACGGCGCGTTGCTAGCAGTTCATAGGGAACAGGAGTACCCACATGATAGATGTCCTGAGATCAGTAGTGTGGGGGCAGCTCGTCCGCGGGGGTGATCCGCGCGTCGTTCATCCCGTCCCGCACGGTCGCGATGAGCTGTTCGAGCTTCGCTTGCATCTGATCGATGCGGTCCTGCTGCGCCACCAGCGCATCATTCAACTGCCGCATGGTATCGCCCTGGAATGCCAGGTGCGTTTCCAGGGCATCAATCCGCTCACCATCGGTATTCACATCATCCTCCCACGGTCTGAACAGCCTCCCGTATGGCGCAGGACGGCGCTCCACTGCCTCCGTCACCCCGCCAGATTCGCAGCGACACAGCCAGCCTAGACAAGCGGATCGCCATTCCGACCGAGCGCGTCGTGCCGAGAATGCCCGCACCCTGGGATGACGTCAAGACCGGATCTTCCGACGCTCCGGAGGTCTCGGTGCTCACTCGATACCGGCGACCGTTCACCCGGAGGTCGTAGTATCGGACGTGGGAACACCGGGAAGACTTTGGGCAATACAACGGCTTGACCTCGCCGTTGCGGAGGAGCGGACGGACGGGCTACACCGTTATACCGGACAGACCAAACCGGGCTAGAATCGACGCTCCCGCGCCGAAACTCTGTGTGGGGTCCAGATGAGGCGGCTCGTCCGACCTGTGGCCGCCACGTCCGCCGTTGCGATTGTCGTTGGATGCGGTTTCACCCGCCACTGCTGTCTGGAGGTCCGCTCGTGAGGGAGCTGCCCCAATGAACCGCGGGATGAAGGTCACCGTGACCCTCGTGGCCTGCGCCGTGTTCGGTGCCATCTTCGGAATGACGACCTCCGGCCTGTTGGGCTCCACTGGCGAGCTGCTTGGCGCCGTCATCACTGGCAGCGTCGGGACCGCCGTCGGGTGGGCGATCTGGCGCCGGCTGTCGAGCCGGTGAAGTGCATGGAGTCCTCATCCGGCTCTCCGTTTAGAGATCAGCGATCCAGAAGTCAGGCAGCCAGAAACAGGGCGAGCGGGTGACGCTGGACTCAGCGCTCGAGCCGGCCCGCGATGTGACCGCGGTGCGGATTGAAGGCGGTGTAGGTCGTGAATCGTTCCAGGCGCAGCAGGCGCGAGAACGTGTCGGCCACGCTTGGATCATCGTCGACGATCAGGATGCTCTGGACACGCTGACGGTTCATGGAAGGGGCCACCCAGCCCTGTTGCGCGACTGTCGGGCGTCAAGGGCGCCGCGGCGACCGGTTCGACCATGGCGTTGAGGCGCTCACTCCGGCAGTGGGAGATGTCGCGCCAGTTTGCTGACATCCGGAGCCATTCACACGCTGCTTCCTCAGTCGTAAAGACCCGGCTTTCATGGGAGGTTACGATCCTCCCGTAGATCATCGCCAGGGCCGCATCCTTTGGCGATCTGATGAGAAACGCTCTGCGCCCCAGTCCGATCTGTCGCCGTCTTCGTAGGACGTCCAACACGGCCTTCAAGTCGCGTGGTCTGATTCGACTTCGAGCCTTTCGCACATCGAACAGCCCGTCAAAGCTGGGGTCATAGCCGGGATGATTGACGAGGTCGCCGATCGCCAAGGCCATCTGGCTCGCATGGACCACTCCGGAGACGCGCAGTACGAAACACCTGGTCTCTGTGTCCACATCGACATGCCAGCGGGACTCCAGAGCAGCGGATACCGGATCAGACATGTCTGCACAAGGCTGAGGATCTCCAGACGGCGCAACCTATGGCCGACGGACCGCACCAGGCAGATCCCGGGCACTTCTGAACCTGGAATCGGCGTGCCTGCACCAGGACTTGAACGAGGCAACGCCAGTCCCGCTCTTCGACAAAACGGGGTATCCGCTGAAACTGATCGAGCGCAAGTGAGATGCTGTCAGGGCCAGATGCTCCACCGTGGAGACTTTGAGCCGCCTCGCGCCATGACGCCCGTCATACAGGGTCGCGCGGTGTCGTGGCGTGTCCGGCCATCCGGTCCGCCGGCGCGTCCAAGCTGAATCCTTTATCAAGGCTCAAGCGTCTAACACCCGAACACAGCCAATTGGCGCGCGTGGTCGACGGCATGACCTACGATTTTCTGATCGATACATACGAAACGGAGCGACTCAAGGTGCTGAGCGCCTGGAGCATGTTCCGGGACGAAGATCTGAAGATACGCCCGCATGCGACCGACCAGCGAGGCCGGAACGCCCGCGAGCACATGGTGCATCAGTGCGTCGGCGAGAATCTCTGGTTCAAGAACATGCTCGGCATCGATGTGGACGCCCCACCGCTCCCTGATGATGATGACGAGACACGGCTGGGGTTCATCGAGCGCTACGCCACCGACTCGAACAAGCGGCTCGAGGAGCTGAAGGGTCGCGAGGACGCGTGGTGGCAGGCCGTGGTGTCGTTCTTCGACACCCAACGGAGCCGCGCCTGGATCATGGCCCGCCGTATCGCCCATACGGCCCATCATCGAGGGCAACAGACCACCCTGCTTCGCATACTGAATCGCGACCTCCATAGCACCTACGGACCGACCGCCGACACCGGCGGGCTGATGCAACAAGAAGCCCCGGTCATCTACGCCTATCGAGACGCCGACGCACTACTCGCCGGGGAACGCGCGGGCGGCCGAAAGACGGCGCTGCCGCCACCGCCCAACCACGCGGTCACCGAGCGCGGCTGACCGACACGACCAAAATCCCCTTCAACCACAAGGGGAGCACGGTGCCCACAGTTGAGAAACCACTGTGAGGCGTCACGCGGCGCGGGCGCGCACGTTTCCGCTCATGCAGACCGACCGGTCGCGTTCGCTCGACTACATCGCCCTGGAGCCGGATACTCCCAGCGACGAGGCGACCCGCCGCCGCTTCTTCGGTGAGGATGTCGAGCCACCTGCGGTATAACTGAGGGATGGCCTATCGTGCGGTATTCCGCTGCATCGCCGGGTGCCCTGGAGAATATCCCTTGTGGAACCCGATTTACCGCTGTCCGACGTGCTCCGATCTGCTCGAGGTCTCCCACGACCTCGACGCGCTGACCGACCGGTCGGCCGTCGCGTGGATGCGGCTCTTCGACGAGCGCTACAAACGCACCACCTGGCCATATGGGTCGTCGGTCTGGGGCAAGAAGGAATGGGTCTGCCCGGACATCAGGGACGAATCGGTCGTCTCGATGGACGAGGGTGGCACCAACCTGCTCTGGGCCGAGCGGTTCGGGCGTGAGCTCGGCATGCACGACCTGTGGGTGAAGCTGTGCGGCAACTCCCACACCGGCTCGTTCAAGGATCTAGGTATGACCGTGTTGGTCTCGGTCGTGCAACAGATCATCAAGGACGGCGGCACCATTCGTGCTGTCGCCTGCGCCTCGACCGGCGATACATCGGCCTCGCTCGCCGCCTACGCCGCCGCCGGCGGTATCCCCGCCATCGTGCTGCTCCCGCGCGGCAAGGTCTCGACCGCGCAGCTTCTGCAGCCAATTGCCAATGGCGCGCTCGTGCTGTCGCTCGATACCGACTTCGATGGCTGTATGGCGATTGTGCAGCGTCTGTCACAGGACGAGGGCATCTACCTCGCCAACTCGATGAACAGCCTGCGGCTCGAGGGCCAGAAGACGGTGGCCATCGAGATCGTGCAGCAGCTCGATTGGCAGATTCCCGACGTGGTCATCATTCCCGGAGGGAACCTGGGGAATGTCAGTGCGCTCGGCGCCGGGTTCGACATGATGGCGGCGCTGGGTCTGATTAACAAGCAACCGCAGCTTGTCGTGGCACAGGCGGAGGCTGCAAACCCGCTCTTCCGCGCGTACCAGAACGATTGGGTGTTCGAACCGGTCGCCGCGAAGCCGACTCAGGCGTCGGCGATCCAGATCGGCAACCCGGTGTCGGTGCGCAAAGCGATCCGGACCCTGCAGCACCACCGGGGCATCGTGGAACAGGCGTCGGAGGCGGAACTGGCGGAGGCTGCGGCCCGGGCCGACCGCACTGGTCTGTACAACTGCCCCCACACCGGTGTTGCGCTGGCTGTTCTGATCAAATTGCGCGAGCGCGGACTCATCGATGCCTCAGCGCGTGTCGTCGTCGTGTCGACGGCCAGCGGGCTCAAGTTCACCGACTTCAAGCTCGGCTACCACGAGAGCCGTCTGCCAGACATCACACCCCACTACGCCAATTCGCCAGTGGACCTCCCCAACGACTATGACGCGGTGCGGCGCGCCATCGACGAGCACGCCGTGGCCGTGTCTTGACGCGGACTCACAATGCCCGGACAACCATCGCCACGCCCAGACTGTTCGCGCACCATTCACGCGAGAAACATGTCGTAGGCCACATTGCCAGACTGCAGCTCATAGTGGTAGCCAAGTCCGCTCAGGAACAGCTCGAACTGCTCCAGTTCGTCATCCGGCACCTCGAACGAGGCCAGCACGCGACCAAAATCGGCGCCGTGGTTGCGGTAGTGGAACAGGCTGATGTTCCATCGGCCGCTCAGACTCTCGAGAAAGTCCATCAGCGCACCCGGCCGCTCGGGGAACTCGAATCGGCAGGCCCGTTCCTGCCGCACCCCGGCGACCCGGCCACCGACCATGTGGCGCACATGCAGCTTCGCCATTTCGTCGTCCGATAGGTCCACCGTGTCGTAGCCTTGCTGGCCCAATTGCTCACGCAACACCGCCGCATCCTCACGTGACGTGGTCCCGACCCCGACGAAGATGTGGGCCTGCTCTCGCCCACTGAGTCGATAGTTGAACTCGGTGATCACGCGCGGCCCGATTGCGGCGCAGAACTCGCGAAATGCCCCAGCCCGCTCCGGTATCGTGACCCCGAAGACCGCCTCCCGGGCCTCGCCCAGCTCCGCCCGCTCTGCCACAAACCGCAGCCGGTCGAAGTTCATGTTTGCGCCGCTGAGAATCGCGACCAGGCGCTGGTCGGCCTCGCGATGCACCGCCGTCCAGGTCTTGAGTCCGGCTACCGCCAGCGCTCCGGCCGGTTCCATGATCGACCGTGTATCATCGAAGATGTCCTTGATCGCGGCACAGATTTCGTCGTTCGACACCCGGACGACCTCGTCGACCAGATCCTTGACGACCGAGAACGTCAGCTCCCCGACCTGGCGGACCGCCGTGCCATCGGCGAAGATGCCCACGTGGTCCAGCTCGACCCGGTGTCCCGCCGCCAGCGACTGATACATGGCGTCGGAGTCGAACGGCTCGACGCCGATCACACGCACCTCCGGCATCAACGTCTTGAAGTATCCCGCAATGCCGGCAATCAACCCTCCGCCACCGATCGGCACGAACACCGCGCTCAGTCGACCGCGGCACTGCCGTCGCAGCTCGTCGGCAATCGTCCCCTGCCCCGCCACCACCAGCGGGTCGTCGAAGGGATGCACAAACGACAGACCGCGCTCGGCGCCCAGTGCGTCGGCGTGACGCTGGGCCGCAGTGTAGTCATCGCCAACCAGTACGACCTCCGCGTCCATGCCACGAACCGCCCGCACCTTGATCTCGGGCGTCGTCTGCGGCATCACGACAACCGCGTCGACCCCGAGCGCCCGCGCCGCATAGGCGACCCCCTGAGCGTGGTTGCCGGCGCTGGCACAGACCACGCCGCGCGCCCGCTCGTCTTCAGACAGGTGCGCAACCTTGTTGTAGGCGCCCCGGAGCTTGAAGCTGAACACCGGTTGGAGATCTTCCCGTTTCAGCAGCACCTCCGCCCCGACACGAGCCGACAGACCCTCGGCAGAGTCGAGGGAGGTCTCCCGCGCGACGTCATAGACGCGACTGGTCAGGATTTCGCGCAGTAGGCGCGCAACGTGCCGACTGGCCGACGGAACGGGCATCGAGCTTCATGCTATCATTCTGATTTGAGGCGATTTGATGCCGATTTACGAATACCAATGCGACGAATGCCGCCGCGATTTCGAGCTGCTGGTCTATGGCGGCACCACTCCGGTGTGCCCGGCCTGCGACAGTGACTCCCTCCGGAAGCGGCTCTCGCCCTTCGCCGTCGGCCGTGGAGGCGCCAGCAGGACGCCGTCCGCCGCGCCGGCCTGCGGCACCTGCGGAGACCCGCGCGGCGCCGGCGCCTGCTCGTTGAATTGACATTGACTGAGACGACCTGACCTGGCGCAGTTGAAGCCGCCATCCTGTCTTGGAGCACACACCAGCATGTCGGTACCACGGATCACGAAAGAAGACTTGAAGGCGCGGATCGAGGGAAACTCGGGGAGCNTGCCGACCATTCTCGACGCCCGGTTGAAGTACCCCTACGAGCACAGCACCGTCACACTGCCCGGTGCCGTGCGCATAGACCCTCATGCCCCGGATACGTCCGTTCTGTCCACCGACCGAGAAGTCGTAGCCTACGACTCGGACCCGGAAGAGCTCGTCAGCGCGCGCGTGGCCGCCGCGCTCATCCGAAAGGGCTACCGCGCGTGCGCGCTGGAGGGCGGACTGGCTGAGTGGGTCACCGCGAAGTTTCCGACCGACACCAAGGAGGCGCCGAAGCAGGCCCCGCCGAAGGCTGGCGGGCTGAAGGGCTAGCATCACCAACGGGGCGCCNCACGCCCCGCGTTTTTCGCACCAGCGGCGCGCCTGCGATTACTCGAAACTCGAAGATGAGGATGCGAAGCTGCGCCCCCCGGTCGCTCCCCGTCCCCATCGCAGCCGTGTGGCTCATGCTCGGAAGCCCGTGCCAGGCTCAGCCACCGGCGCCCTCGCCCGAGGAGCTTCAGGAGGCGCTGCAACGACGTTACGACCTGGTCCTCGACTTTTCAGCCGATTTCATACACACCTACGAAAGCAGCATGCTTCGCTCGCGTCTCGAGGAAAAGGGCACCGTGCAGGTGAAGAAGCCGTGGCGCATGCGCTGGGACTACCGGGAACCGGAGCCCAAGCTGTTTCTGTCCGATGGCGAACGGACCGTGTTTTTTTTACCGGAAGACAGTCAGGCCATCATTGGCCGTCTTCCGGAAAACAACGAGGCGACCACGGCGATGCTTTTTCTCGCTGGAGCCGGCGACGTCGTCAGGGACTTCACGGCGGTGTACGACACCGTTCAGGACCCGCCCCCGGAGAGTTACGTGATCCGGCTCACCCCGACCAGGACCGAACGCGATTTCGAGTTTCTGACCCTGGTCCTGGACGCCAGGACGATGGCGATCTTGCGTCTCATCTCGAACGATCTACAGGGCGGCGTTTCGACCTTCGTCTTCTCGAACCTGCAGGAAAACCAGGATTTGTCCGATAAGCCGTTTATATTCGATATCCCACCCGGAACCGATGTCATCGACACTACCCAGCCCGATCCGCTGCAATAGCTGCCCGCCGAGGCGGGCCGGGTGGGCGCTGCTCGCGACACTGCTGCTCTGTGTCTGGATCGCCGGATGCGCGACAGGCGCGCGCGAGCGCGCCCGGACCGCGGAGCAGGCCGAGAACTACGACCAGGCGGTCGTCGAGTACACCAGGGCGCTGCAGGAACGACCCGGCGACCGTGCGCTACAGCGCGATCTCGAACGCGCCAGACTCCGTGCTGCTCTGCACCACTACTCACAGGGGCGCCGCCATGGCAGTCTCGGCAACTACGACGACGCGCTCCTCGAGTACCAGATCGCGATCGAGATGAACCCGGAGAGCGGAGAGATCCAGGACGCCCTCCGCGACATGCGACTCGCCGTTCAGACCCGGCTCATCGCACGCGCGGAAGGACAGACCGAGCTCGAGGCGCTGGTCGAACGCACCCGTACCATGCCCCCGGTCGGGCTCGACCTGCCAGAGGGCGTCCTCCCCGACTCGCTCGTGTTTCGAGAATCGAGCACACGCGACGTCTTCTCGGCGCTTGGTCAGTTCGCCGACGTCAACGTCATCTTCGACCCGGCATTCGTCAACGACACGATGTCGATTGACCTCCGCGGCGCATCGCTGAAGACGGCGCTCACGTCCGTGGCACGCTCCACACGCAACTTTTACCGGGTCACCGCACCGCAAACGGTCACGGTGATTCCCGACACACCGGCCAAACGGCGCGAATACGAGGAAGAGGTCGTCCAGACCTTCTATCTCAGCAACGCCGATGTCGGGGAAACGATGGACCTGCTGCGGCTGGTCATCGATCTGCGCCGGCTGGCGCCACTGACCGCCACCCGCGCGATTTCGATCAAAGACACCCCTGAGCGCCTGGCGGCCGCCGCCCGGCTCATCGCGGCGATCGACAAGGCACGCCCGGAGATAGTCATCAACGTGGAGCTGCTGGAGGTCGACCGGCAGCAATTGCGCGAGTACGGTCTGCAGTTCGCTTCGCCCGGCTCGCCTGGCATCGACGGGTTCGCTGCGCTCGACGAGACCGGCGGGTTCTCGCTCGACGATCTCGTGAACGTGTCGCGGGCCGATGTCTTCGTGGCCAACCTGCCCGGGCTCTTCTACCGGTTACTGAAGCGAGATGCCAACACGCGGGCACTCGCCAACCCGCACCTGCGCACGTCGGAGGGACAGACCGCGCAGGCGCGCTTCGGCGAGCGGGTCCCGGTGCCAGTCACCACATTCGCACCATTTGCGGCCGGTGGCATCCAGCAACAGCCGATCACTTCGTTCCAATATGAGGATATCGGGGTCAACATCGACATTACGCCCTACACCCACCACAACGACGACGTCTCGCTGGATCTCAACATCGAAATCAGCAACATCTCCGGCACCGGCTTTGGAGGCCTGCCAACATTCGGCAACCGGTCGATCAACACGACGATCCGGCTGCATGACGGCGAAACGAACATTCTTGCGGGCCTGATCAGGGACGACGAGCGCGAAGTGCTCGAGGGGATACCGGGGCTGAGTGATATCCCGGTGATCGGCCGGCTGTTCGCCCGCAGTCGGCGGGAGACGCAGGAGACCGACATCATCGTCACGCTGACGCCGCGGATTATCCGCGTGCTCGATCTCGACGAAGCGGATCTGCGGGCCTTTCGCGTCGAGCGGGACACCGGTGCGGGGCTGGACATCGCGGCTCCCCTGCCTGCTCCTACGACACTTGGGCTCCAGCCAAACGCCGTTCAGCCCAACAACCAGCCGGACGCCGGCGCCGCCCCGATCTTGCCGCCGCCCACGAACCCGCCACCTCCGCAGTAAGCCCGCTGGACGTTTCGTGCGCTTGGCTCCTTGGCTGGCTCACGCCAGAGGCTCACACCCTAGACGTCTTCGACCTCGATCTTCGCACCCAGCGCCGACAAACGCTCGATCAGCTGCGCGTAGCCACGCTCGACCGTCTCCAGCGGGTGAATCCGGCTCGTTCCGGTCGCAGCCAGCGCGGCCGCAATCAGTGCCATGCCAGACCGGAGATCCCGACTGTCGAGCGTCCGCCCCGTGAGCGGTGCCGGCCCGTCGACAATCATGCGATGCGGGTCGCAGAGAAACAGATTGGCGCCCATGCCACTCAGCTGTTCGAGTGCAAACAGGCGCAACTCATACATCCAGTCGTGAATCAGCGTGCGCCCCCGCGCCTGCGTGGCCAGCACACTCACCAAGCTGACCATGTCGCTGGGAAACCCCGGCCACGGCGCCGTGGTGACCTGACGGACCGCCACCGGCGACGATGGTCGTGACAACAGCCGGTCATGGTCGAGATCGCAGTCGACCTGCATCCGCTTCAACACCGTGACGATCGGTTCCAGGTCTCCGGCACATGCGCCACGCACTTCGAGCTCCCCACCGGTCACCGCCGCCGCAACCACCCAGCTCCCCGCCTCGATATAGTCTCCGTTCAGCCGATGCTCGGTACCGACCAACCGACGTCCACCGGCGATCCTGATGGTTGACGTTCCGGCGCCTTCCACTTCGGCGCCCATCTCGGTCAGAAACCGGCACAACTCGACCACGTGTGGCTCGCACGCCGCGTGGCGGATCTCACTCTCCCCCGGCGCGGCCGCCGCCGCCAGCAAGGCTGTCTCGGTGCCGGTGACCGACGCCTCCTCGAGATACACCGACGCCGGTGCGAGCCCGTCCGGCGCCTCGAGCACATAGTCCGTGCCGGTCTGCTCTCGACGTCGCACACCCATCGCCTCGAGTGCCTGCAGATGAGCCGACAAGGTTCGTCGCGCCGGAAAGTCACCTCCGGGTGGCGCCAACCGCACCTGCCCCAATCGCGCCAGCAACGGACCGCAGAGCAGCACCGACCCGCGAAGCCGCCCGACCAGCTTGCGGTCTGGTTCTCCTCCGGCGACCCGGGCGCAGCTGACTCGCAAAGTGGTCGTGCCCGCACCTATCACCTCTGCCCCGAGACCGGTCAAGAGGTCGGCCATCACCTCGACATCCTTGATTCGGGGCACATTGCTGAGCACGCACGGCTCCTCGGTCAGCAGACAGGCCGCCAACAGCGGCAGTGCCGAATTCTTGTTGCCCTCAACTTCGACACAACCAGCCAGACGGTGCCCCCCCTCGACCACCAGGCTCGTGAGCCCATCACCCGATCGTGTCGTCGTTTCTCGACTCATCCATCCTCGTTTCCGCACCCGGGCTGAGGACGCCGCGAACCACTCTCGGTAGGCCACTCGCCCAGATACACCAACTCCTCACGCAGCTCGACCCCGAAACGCTCCAAAACGGCCGTACGACAGAGCTCAATGAGTCGGCGCACGTCGCGCGCGGAAGCACTCCCCTCGTTCACGATGAAATTGCCGTGCACTGGCGACACCACCGCTCCACCGACCCGGCGGCCCTTCATGCCGGCCCTCTCGACGAGCGCACCGGCCGAGCGAGGCACATCCTCGGGAAGCGGACCATCCTCCGGGCGCGGATTCTGGAATACACAGCCGGCCGACGCATGGTCGAGTGGCTGTGTGCGTTTTCGAAACGCCAGCGACTCCCGCGCCCGCGCACGCAACGCTCCACGCTCACCCGGCGCCACCAGGAATTCGGCCCACAACACCAGCTCGCCGGTATGCTGCACGCGACTCTCGTCGTACCCGAATCCCATCTCGACCCGAGCCGCGCGGGAGACCGTGCCGTCACGGTCGACGAGCCCGACCGCCGTCACCATATCACCCAGCAACCGCCCGTCGAAATGCGCGTTGCCGCGGATCGCGCCACCAACCGTGCCAGGTGTTCCAGCCCACCGCTCGAGCCCGGCCAGTCCTCGTTGGATCGTCCATCGAGCCAGACCGTTGATCGTGACCCCACCGTCGGCACGCACCCCGGTCGGCCCGGCTGTGGCGATCCGGCCATGACGCATCCGCAGGACGAGCCCACGTACTCCACCATCGCCGACCAGAACATTCGATCCACCGCCAAGCACCGTCAACGGCACCGCCAGCTCGCGAGTTACCCGCACCGCCGCCACGAGATCCTCCGGGTCGCTGGTCTCGAGCACCCAGTCGGCCGGTCCTCCAGTCCGAAAGGTGGTCAGCGACGTCAGCGCGACCCGCTCCTCGACCCGACCGCCGAAGACCGCATCGAGACGGGCTAGCATCGCCCGTCTGGCTCCTGCCTTATCGACCATCACGTAGCTCGCATCAGAGCCTGCTCGAGCGCGATGAGCGCCGCGAGCGCCTCCCGGTGCTGGCAGACTTCAAACTCGATCCAGTCGCCTGGCGCGAGCTGCCCGGCCATCGCGATATCGGCGCTGATCACCGACGCAATCCTAGCGTAGCCGCCTGTGGTTTGCCGATCGGCCATTAGCAATATCGGCTCGCCGGACGGGGGAACCTGGATGGTGCCGGCCGGTGTGGCGCTCGACAGCAACGACTCCGTCTCGGCAAGCCCCAGCGCCTCTCCTCGCAACCGGTATCCCATCCGATTCGACTCCGGCCCTAGCGTGTATCGTGTCTTCTCGAACAGCCCCATGGTGCGCGGCGTGAACCGCCCCGCTTCGAGCCCCGGCATGACCCGCACCGTGGCGCCGCCTCTGGGAAGCCTGAACGGGACTCCCACCGGCGCCCCGGCCGCACGTAGGTTGTCCGAATGCCCCACTTCGAGCCGATCGCCACTCCGAATCGGACGTCCGCCGAGACCGCCGATTCCACTGGCGAGGTCGGTACTGCGGCTTCCGAGCACCGGTGGGACGTCGATACCACCCGCGACCGCCAGATATGCGCGGGCACCAGCCCGCCGCCGCCCGAATCGCAACCGGCTCCCGCGCGCGGCGCGGCGTGAGATGTTGGCGGCTATCGGCTCCGCATCTAGCCACAGCTCGAATTCCGCCCCGACGACTGCGAAGGTGGCATCGGCGAGAAAATCGAGGCTCGGACCGACGACCGTCACTTCGAGCGTCGCACGGTCCGGCCGATTGCCAACAAGCAGATTGGCGATCCGATGCGACACGGCGTCCATCGGACCGGCGACCGGCACCCCCAGCGCCTGGCTGCCCCAGCGCCCCTGATCTTGCACCGTGGTCAGCAGTCCGGGCTCAACCACCCGTATCGTCACTGTCCCGTCTCCGTCGACATGGCGCGAAACCGCACCGTGTCCCCGGGACGAAAGAGGCTCGGCGGCTCCCGCCTGGCATCGAACGTATCCACGGCGGCGAGCCCGATTAGCCGCCAGCCGCCCGGCGCCGTGGTCGGGTAGATGCCGGTCTGGGAACCCGCAATTCCGACCGACGCCGCCGGCACGGCAAGCCGCGGGTTCGACCGACGAGGCATGGCAATGCGGGCGTCGACGGTGCCGAGATACGGGAAGCCCGGCAAGAAACCGACCATATACACGCGATATCGTGGCGCGGTGTGGCGGCGGACCACCTCGTCGGGCGGACAGCCGGCATACGCTGCCACTTCATCCAGATCGGGGCCTGCCTCGCCACCGTAGCGAACCGGCACCACGACCTCTCGGGGTGCTCGGGCAACGGCCACCGGCGCGGCCGCCGCTTCCTCGAGCGCAGCCCACAACCGGTCAAGATCGGTATGAAGCGGATTGAAGTACACCGTCACCGCGCTGTAGCTCGGGACGACGTCACGCACTCCTGGATACCGAGCCGCTCGGATGGCGTTGGCGAGTGCCACGGCCCACTCATTGATCACCGCGTCGATCCGTGGCTCGCACTCGACCGTCACCGCCGCATCTCCGTTCACGCGGATCCGCCAGTCGGGCATGTCGCTCAGCGTCCCGCCAGTGCCTCCAGGAGCCGGCCATGAATTCCGCCAAACGCGCCGTTCGACATGACGACGACGAGATCTTCCTCACGGGCCTCGTCGACGAGGACCCGCACGATATCTCCCACCTCACCGAGATAGCGCGCCCGAACGCCGGTCGCACAGATTCCGACGACGAGCTCGTCTTCCGACAGCCGCTCGCCCTCCGGCAACGACGACCGGTACACGCGCCCGATAATCACCTCGTCCGCCACCGTAAATGCCCCGGCAAAATCCTCCTGAAACACCCGCCGGCAAGAGGTCGCCGACCGAGGCTCGAACAGCGCCCAGATCCGCCGGGACGGAAACGCCGCGCGAACTCCGGCCAGAGTCTCGCGGACCGCGGTCGGGTGATGGGCAAAGTCGTCGTACACGCTCACTCCACGCGCTCGACCGCGAAGCTCCAGACGCCGTCTGACCCCCTCGAACCGCCCCACTGACGCGATGATAGTCGCGGCATCGAGCCCCGCGTCGGTGGCGACCGCAAATGCCGCCAGCGCGTTCCGTACGTTGAACTCCCCCACCAGCGGGACGCGCAGGTCCGCGACCCTCTGGCCACGATGCTCCACGACAAATCTAGTGCTGTCTGGCGCCGGCTCGACGCGCGTGGCACGCCATTCGGCCGCCTCGGTCAGACCGAACGTCATCACCCGACAGGGCGCATCCTCTCGCATCTCGAGCGCCGCCGGGTTGTCGGCGCCCAGGACCAGCAGCCCTCGTTGCGGCAGCAAGGCGACAAGGCGCCGCACGGCGGACCGGATTGCCTCGAAGTCGGCATAGATGTCGGCATGGTCGAATTCGAGGTTGCCCACCACCGCGACGTCGGGCAGGTATTTCAGGAACTTCGCCGTCTTGTCGAAGAACGCGCTGTCGTATTCGTCACCTTCGATCACGAACTCCCGTCCCTGCCCAAGGCGGTAGCTCGACCCGAAGTTGGCAGTCAGGCCGCCGACGAGAAAACTGGGGTCGAGGCCGCCGTCGGCCAGCAGCCAGCTCACCAGCGACGCGGTGGTCGTCTTGCCGTGGGTGCCAGCAACGACAATCGACCGACGGTCCCAGAGAAAGGTCTCCCGGACCATCTCCGGGAGTGAGCGGTAGCGAATCTTGCGGTCGAGCACTGCCTCGACCTCCGGGTTGCCACGCGACACGGCATTCCCGATCACGACCAGGTCGACGTCCTCGGTGATGTGGCTAGCGTCGAAACCATCCTGGCAGGCAATCTCGCGCGCCGCCAGAAAGTCGCTCATCGGCGGGTAGACGTGATGGTCGGACCCACGAACACGGTAGCCACGGTCCTTGAGCATCGCCGCCAGGGTGCCCATTGCGGTGCCGCAGATCCCGATTAGATGCACCGTCGTCATGCGCCGTCAGGCACTGAGATAGACATGTAACACCATTCTTATCAGTGCTTTCCAAGCATGTTCAGGCCGTCAGATAGTGACTCATGTCATTGACAGGTCACACTTGGATCCCGTTGTGACCCGCTATCGCCCGAGGAAGTGACACGGTGACCGCCGTTCCTCCCCACACGTTAGCGCGGCGCCACACGATTCACAACCGCCTACAAGCCTGCTGAAAGCAATTCGTGTCCGCATGTCCATTGCAATCACCCATGCGGCTCCCCGTCGTCTGGTCTTCCAGAACCTGCTGGCTTCGTTCCTCGACGGACGAAGCCCACACCCTTACCGCCTACGGGCGTGACCTCGCCGCCTCCACCCGATACCTGACCGGCGCGAGGCNGGAGGCGCTCGGCGGCCTCTTCCCCCAATCGGCCGGGCCCCGCAAGTCTTGGAAATCCGCTAATTCCCGTGGCGGGTCTGGCACTGGAACGAGGGGCGCTCAGGGTGTCCGTGAAGGGCCGGGCTGCGAAGGAGATGCTCCGTTTGCCTGAGATGCCGCAGGGGGCCATCAGGCCATGGCTGCGGGTGCGCGGCGCCAAACAAGGTGCGGCCGGACGGCCTGCGGCACACCGCCAACTCAGTCGTCTACGACAGTTGTGACCTTGAGTGTTTCCCAAGCGCCGATGCTGGTTCTGTCTGCACTCACGACCGACCCACCGCCCTGCTCTGCAACGAGATAGTGGCCGCTCGCTGTCTGAAGCGCCACCGAATCGCCGCTACGGATCGTACCGCCGCCCACGCGAAGAATCACGAATGATTCCCAGGAGCCTGCGCCCGTCGCAGTCGCGTCCAACCGGGACCCGCCGCCGCCTTCAGCGCGGAAGAAGAATCCGCCGGATGTTTGGATCGACACAACGGCACCGGATTGCAGACAGCCGCCGCTGTTGTCTCCAGCCAGCTGAAACCTCTCAAATAGCCCGACCGCGTTTCTGTTGGCGTTGATCGCGCCGCCGCCGTTACCCTCGGCCACCAGGTACTGGCCGTTGTGCGCCTGGAGACTAACTCTGGCAGCTGACTCGGCGCGCACGCAGTCATTGTCACCACCAATCCCACCTCCGTCCACGACAGCGCCAATTGTGAACGTCTCCCATCCGCCGATGTTGGTTCTGTCGGCATTCACGACCGACCCGCCCCCCTGCTCTGCGACGAGATAGTGGCCGCTCGCTGTCTGAAGCGCCACCGAATCGCCGCTACGGATCGTACCGCCGTCCACGCGAAGAATCACGAATGACTCCCAGAGACCGGCGCTTGTCGCAGTCGCGTCCAATCGGGACCCGCCGCCGCCTTCAACCCGGAAGAAGAACCCGCCGGAAGTCTGGATGGACACAACGGCACCTGACTGCAAACAGCCGCCGCTGGTGTCACCCGCCAGCTGGAAGCTCTCAAACGCCCCGACCGCGTTTCTGTTGGCGTTGATCGTGCCGCCGCCGTTCCCTTCGGCCGCCACATACTGGCCGTTAGAGGCCTGGAGACTAATGCTTGAGCCCGGCTCGGCGCGCAGGCATACATCGCCACCACCACCGCCACCTCCGTTGCCGCCACCGCCGCCGCCATCACCGCCACCATCACCGCCGCCGCCGCCGCCGGGATAAATGAACTCGATACCGGCGGCGTCGTCAGAGCTCAGCCCGCGGGCCGTTGCGCGGGAAAAACAACTCGCATCAGCGGTCGAGCTCATGAGGGAGTCCGGGTCGGCGCTGTGCCCCAGCCCGACGGCATGTCCGAGCTCATGGGTCGATGTTTCAGCAAAACAGGTTGCATTCTGGGCATACTGGAGTGCTACCGGGCTGTTGTTGAAGATAATCGTGGCTTGCAGCCACTTCACGAACTGCGTGCCGTTGACGGTGCGTGAATCGGATGTGAGGATAAAGCCGCTCGCCGAGGCGAGCGTGCCGCCCGAGTTGCTCATTTCCCCGCACGGATCATTGAAGGCGACCGAGATCCGGCCGTCCGACTCGAAGCTCCCGTGACAACGGGCGCTTCTCGAGACCCCGCCAGACAGGCTCAACGTAGTGCCGACGTCGTTCCAGTGCCCGCGCCCGTCGTCGATCTCACCGAACCCTCCACCTGACAAGCCCGGCTGCCCGCCACTCTCTATGTCGACCGCCACCGCGGTTCCCGAATCGGCTTCGTGCCATCGCGGTCCCAACGTTGCGAAAGGCGTCGGTCCAACGGGTAGTGTCCCCGGCGCGTCGGGCGCGTCCGACGGATTGAAGATCATCCTCGGCCGCGGCAGCGGTACCAGGGCCATGGTCCGGCGCGTCTCCGCGCGAATCTCATCGAACAATGTGTCAAGCGCGCGCACGTCGTCGCCTGGCGCGAACTGCCGTCCCGGCACGCTGACTGCGACACGCTCCTCGGCCGCGGGCTCTTGGACTGCCAGACCGTCACCGCTGAACGCGTCGCGCTGAATCGCCCATTTCCCCTGCCAGTGCGCCGTCGTGTACAGCGTCGAGTCTCTGGGGCGTACTTCGAGAAAGACGAGAACCTCTTCGCCAGGTGCAAACAGTGCCTCGCCCCAGACGATCTGGGTCAGCGCGCCGACCGTGCCCCCGAGTTGCTTGAGGACTAGCTGCCGCGGCGGTGCCGCGACCGGACCCTTGAGCACGTCGTCAACGGTGATCGTGACGTATGTGTAGATCGCCCCGGAGCCGTCCGCTCCCGGCACCACACTGACTACGTTTCCGGTGAGGATTGCGTCTGCAAAGCCAGTCAGCTCCCCAACCGACCACCTCGGAGCGACATCCGCGAGGGCCGACGTGTGCGCCGCAAGCACCCACAAGACGCACAGGGCAAGCGGAGAAAGACAGGACGGTGACCGCCTGATCACAACAGCCTCCAACGTATTGATGCGACCGTGACGCCAGCCGACCAAGAGTTAATCAGGCCTCGCAAGAATGCGCCACATGAGCGAGGTGGAGCGAGTCAACGTGACTGTGACCCTGAATGGCCATCATTGACAGTCTAGTGGAAGGGGCCGCGCCGCTGCGGTGATGGCTGTCACGGTCGCGGCGTGATCTTGATCACGTCTGCAGTACACCCGGGTACTGTGCCCGCGCGGGTGGGGCGGCCAAGGGTCTGAGAACGGGCGTCACATTGACGGACGGGGCGGCCAGGACGTCCTATCGTCAAGGCCACGCAAACGATGCAGCGCATGCACCGTCGTCATGCGACCGCCGACTCCGTCACCACGAGACACGGCTGCTTGGAGCCGACCACCCGGACCTGCACCCCGAGTGGCACCGTCAGCGCCGGTCCTGTGGTGTGCCCGGTCGGAAACCCGAACAGCACCGGACCGGAAAACGCCTCGAGCAATTCGGCCAACACCGCCCGCGCGGTTGGCTCGCCCTTCGACTCGTCACAGTCTGGGAACTCGCTGCACACCACGGCGGCCGCTCGCGCCAACACTCCACTCGCCCTCAACTGCGTGACCATCCGATCGATCCGATATGGGCGCTCACCCACCTCGTCGAGCAGCAGCACATACCCCGGCGGCGGGGCAAATGCGTACGGCGTTCCGAGCGACGCGACCAGCTGCGTGAGCGTACCCCCGAACAGCGGGCCGCTGGTCTCCCCTGCCCGCAACGTCTCGACAGGGTCCGCGCGCAGTTCGCCGACGGGGGCCGGCGTCATCAGGCATCGCCGTAACGAGTCGCGGTCGTATCCAGCCTCACCGCGAGACAGATTCAGCACCATCGGCCCGTGAAAACAGACCGTCTCGCACACGGTGGTGAGATAGACGAGGAGCGCCGTCAGGTCACTGTGTCCGATGAACGGTTTCGAGGCCTCGCGTGCGATGTCTGGGTCGAGGAATGGTAGCACCTGCGCGCTCCCATACCCTCCGCGGGCAGCCATGACCGCCGCGATGGAGGGATCGCGCCAGGCGTCGGTCAACGCTGCCGCGCGACTGCGCGCGTCCCCTGCCACATACCCGCGACGGGCGAAGATCTCATCGGTGATCACTGGCACCAGGCCAAATCGCTCGATCTCGGCCGCGCCCTGGTTGAACCGGTCGCGGTCGAACGGACTGGCCGGCGCGACAAGCGCAATGCGGTCGCCGGACACGAGATGACTGGGCTTCCGCATCTCTATCTAGGTCTGCTGGGTCTATCGGATCTATTGGGTCATGCGCGGGCGATCTCCTCGGCCACCGCCTTGTGCTGAGCCGTACCCAGTCTGGCCCGCAACGCCTGACCGGACAACGGCCGTCGACGGGGCTCCCCACCCATGAATGTGGCCTTCACACGCTGCTGGCGTACCCACGCATCCTCAATCACACGACTATCGAGCTCGCCTTCCTCCACCGCATGGATGACCGCCTCGAGCACGGCTGCGTGGCGGTCGATCGACTCGCTGCACATCAACACCGTGTCGCACCCCGCACGCAGAGCACGTACTGCCGCCTGCTCGACGGTCTGCGACCCGGTGATGGCGCCCATGTCTAGATCATCGGTCACGATGAGTCCTTGATGCCCGAGCTCCCGCCTCAGGATGTCGGTGACGATCGTTGGTGACAGCGTGGCGGGCCGCTCGTCGTCCAGCGCTGGGTACAGCACGTGCGCNGTCATCACGGTGGCGACGTCGGCTGCGATCGCGATGCGAAACGGNGCCATCTCGTGCTCCCGCAGCCGATCGGACGGATGCTCGACGACCGGCAGCTCCTGGTGGGAATCGACCTGTGTGTCGCCGTGACCCGGGAAATGTTTGGCACACGCCGCGATTCCGTGACGCTGGAGCGTGCTGATTATCACCCGGCCGAATCGCCCGACTTCCTCCACGTCAGAGGACAGCGCCCGATCCCCGATGACATGGTCGCCCGGGTGGGCCGTCTCACTACGCAGGTCGAGCACCGGCGCGAAGTCGAGGGTCACCCCGACCGCCGACAGCTCATGGCCCAGCGCGGATGCGAACCGTTCCGCCAGCTCGGTGTCACCGCTGCGCCCCACAGCCTCCATCGGCGGCCACTCGGTGAATGGGGCGCGCAGCCGCGCGACGCGGCCACCTTCCTGGTCGACGCTCACCCACAACGGAACGTCCTGAGCCAACTCCTGAACCTCGAACGTCAGCTCCGCCACCTGCTCAGGCGACTCGATATTCCTCCCGAACAGGATGACGCCACCAAGGTCCCATTCCTTCGTCAACGCGCGTAACTCCGCCGACGCCGTATATCCACCGAACCCGGCCACCACCAATTGTCCGACATGACGATGAAGCGCTTTCACCTGTATGAACCAATCCGGCTTCTGGACTCGGCGATCACCTGCGGGTGCTCCCGAACACACAGGTGCTGCCTGGTGCAACGACACGCCGGGGTTACGGTCAATATTATAATGCGCTCGTGCAGGTGCACTCTTCCGCCCCCACCCGCATCGATCTCGCGGGCGGCACGCTCGACATCTGGCCGCTCTATCTCTTTCACCACGGCGCCCAGACCGTAAACGTCGCCATCCGGTTGCGCGCCGCCTGCACTGTGACGGCGAGTGACGACGGCCGGGTGAAGCTGGAATCCGAGGACACCCAACGCACGCTGACCGCCGCCACGTGGAGGGAGCTCGACACCGCCGGCGACAACCGCCTGCTGGCCTATATTGCCCGGTTCTTCGAGGTCGAGGGTGTGACCATCAGAACGCGGGCCGCGTCGCCGATGGGTGCCGGCATTGCCGGTTCCTCCGCCCTCAACATCGCCGTGTGCGCCGCCCTCGCCCGGTGGCGAGACATCGACTATTCCTCCGACGAGCTCCTGACGCTCGCCATGAACCTCGAGGCACAGACCCTCGGCATTCCGACCGGCGCCCAGGACTACCGTCCAGCGCTCTACGGCGGTATCTCAGCGGTCGAGCTCGGGGCGACGGGCGTCACCCGCGTCGCTCTCGAGCTCGACCCGTTGGAGCTCGAGCGCCGTCTCGTGCTGGCCTACAGCGGTGACTCGCGCTCCTCCGGCATCAACAACTGGGAGATCACCAGACGCCACATCGAAGGAGACGCCGCCCTCGCAGCCCGCTTCGACCGGATCCGGGACATTGCCGCAGCCACACGGGACGCCCTGACCAACCGGAACTGGGCAGAGCTCGCCAGGCAGGTCACACTCGAGTGGCGTGAGCGCCAGGAGCTGGCGCCAGGGGTGACGACGCCGGCAATCGAGCGGCTGATGGCACAGGCCGAGGCCGCCGGAGCCCTCGCGGGCAAGGTGTGCGGGGCCGGCGGCGGGGGGTGCGTCTTCTTCCTGACAGAGCCGGACCGGCAGGCGGCGGTCTGCCGTGCCCTTCTCGAAGCCGGCGCCCGTGTGCTCGACTGCCGAATCGATACCGACGGGCTCCAGGTCGACGCACGCGAGGAGTGACCCGAGCGGATGGACAACCAGGGGATCTCCCGCATCTTTGCCGAAATCGGAGACCTCCTCGAGATCAAGGGCGCCAATCCGTTCAAGATCCGCGCCTATCGCAACGCAGCCGACATCGCAGGGCATATGGCGGAGCGAATCGCCGACCTGGCTGACTCTGAGCTGCGCGAGATCCCAGGCATTGGAAAGGACCTCGCCGCGAAGATTCGGGAGCTGGTCGACACCGGCGCGCTCGGCTATCACGTCGAGCTCCGCCAGGAGCTCCCTCCCTNCATCCTTGACGTCCTGCAGTTACAGGGCGTGGGGCCCAAGACGGTCGCGATGCTCTATGCCGAGCTCGGCATCGCGAGCCTCGACGCCCTCGAAGCCGCCGCGGTTGCGGGACGTCTCCGGTCGCTCAAAGGGATGGGTGCGAAGAAGNAGCAGCTCTTGCTCCAGTCGCTCGCCGAACACCGGAGACACGTCGGTCGTCATCTGATCGGACACGCCGACGAGGTCGCCACTCAAATGATCGACTACCTAGGGACCGCGGCACCAGATGCGACCATTTTCCCAGTCGGCAGTCTCCGCCGCGGCTGCGAGACCTGCGGCGACATCGACCTTCTCGCCATCGGCACACACGACCAACTGATGTCCCGCTTCACCAGCTGTCCTGCGGTCGAGCGTATCCTCGGGCACGGTCCGACCAAGTCGAGCGTGCTTCTTGGCGGAGACGTGCAGGTCGACCTCCGCCTGATAGCTGTCGAGAGCGCCGGCGCCGCCGCGCAGTATTTCACCGGGTCGAAGGCGCACAACATCGCCGTCCGTGACCTCGCACTGCAGCGGGGAGTGAAACTGAACGAGTACGGACTGTTTCGCGTCGCCGACGGCCACCGCGTCGCCGGCGCCTCCGAGCCCGAAGTCTACGCGGCCCTGGGGCTGGCCTATGTGCCCCCGGAGCTACGGGAAAATCGTGGCGAAGTCCGGGCGGCCGGCGATGGCACGCTGCCCAGACTCATCGAGCGGACCGACCTCAAGGGCGACCTGCACAGCCACACGACCGCCACCGACGGAAAAGCGGATGTCGAGACGATGGCCAGGGCCGCGCGCAAGGCCGGACTCACGTATCTGGCCATCACCGACCACAGCCAGGCGCTGGCGATGGCCAACGGGCTCGACGAGCGGCGGGCGCTTGCTCACGCCCGCCACATCCGGGAGCTAAGCACGCAGTTGGACGGCATCACGCTGTTGGCCGGTATCGAATGCGACATCCGCGCCGACGGCACGCTCGACCTGGCGCAGGACTGTCTTGCGGAGCTCGATCTGGTCGTTGCCTCCGTGCACTCCGGCTTCGGGCAGGACGAGGCCCAGATGACCGACCGGATCCTGCGCGCCATCGAGTGTCCGGTGGTCGACGTGATCGGACATCCAACAGGACGTCTGCTGTTGCGCCGGGACCCCTACCAGGTCGATATCGAGCAAGTACTCCATGCCGCGGCGCGGACGGGAGTGGCGATGGAGGTCAATTCACAGCCGAACCGACTGGACCTGTCGGATAGCCATGCACGCCTGGCGTTGACCAGCGGCGTCAAGCTGATCATCTCAACTGACGCGCACGCACCGACCGGCTTCGACCTGCTGCGGTGGGGCGTCACGGTCGCCCGACGCGCCTGGGCCGAACCGAAAGACGTGCTGAATACGCAACCGCTCGAGACACTTCAGGCGTCGTTGCGGCGAAACAGAAACGGCCGGAGAGTTTCTCGATGAAGACCCCGGCGAACCTACGCGCGGAGATCCGGAGGCTCTACCACAAAACGACGCCAGCCACCGTGGAGCGCGACGTCCGCCGTGCGATCGAGTTGCTGAAGAGCCTGGACGGCGAGGCCGAGCGCGCGCGTGTCGCGGTCTACATGGACGGCTTGTCGCAGCTGCGATCGGAGTGGATTCTGGCCCGGCGACGAGCCGGTAAGAAGCGGAGCCCCGGACGCCAGTCTTCACCGAACGCGAAGAAGCCATAGCGCGCCGCACGACAAGGTCTTGCGGCTGGCGCTCACAGCGTCACGGCGCCCACCATAGGGCGCCTGAAGCCCGAAGGCACCAGACTGAATCTCTTCCGCAGCCTGCTAGCGTCTCCGCGCCTGCCCCGTCATGACGAATTTGCGAGCTGCCGCCCGGACCCCGTCGCGCGCATTTCGGTCANGCGCAACCAGCTTCAGATCCCGTTCATTGAGCCGTGTTACGAGCGGCATCGCGATTGCCAGTGGTGTCTTCGAATTGCCTACCAGGGCCGCCGCGACCGCGTAGTGCTTCGTCCAGTGGCGACTGCTGCCGATGATCCGCAGCACCTCCTCCTGCACACTCCCCATCCTGGCGAAGGCCTCTACCTCCGCCACGTTCAGCTTGGGGCTCGCCAGCACGGCGACAGCGACCACCTTGTTCGGATCCCGCACGAGCACGGCCCGCTGTTCGCGCGTTCCGCCGTGGGCCATCTTGACCCGATCGACGACCGACAGCATCGCCAGCGCCTGTGGCCGGGATTCGTTCAGCCTCACCGGGTTTGGCTCATTGGCCTGCTCCGGCGCGGGTGTGGCCACCTCGCCCGGCGGCGACGCCGGACCGGAACCGACACCCCGGCGCACAGACTGAGTCACGGCGCCACGTAACTGCGGTAATTTTGGTGAGTGATGCGCGCGGTCACGACCTCGCCCGACGCGCCAAGTGACCGCCCGTCCTGTTGGTTGATCGCAAATGCGAACGCACCGGCGTCACCGACGTTCAGGACGATCTCTTCGTCCGCCTCAAAGGACTCGCGGTCTCCAGAACGCATGACCCCTGTGAAGATCTCTTCGCCGTCGACCGTCAGTGACACCCAGCACTCCCCGCGCGGACGCAATACGATCGTCAGGCGGCCTTCACGATCCGGTTCGGCCGGCGTCAGACTGCTCTCAGCGACAGTCGGCTCCACCCGCGGGGGTGGCGCCACCACCTGCTCGACCGCAGCGGGTGCGTCGTCGCCCGGGGCGGTCGACGCAGGTGGTGCGTTCCGGGTGCTGAAAAAGACCAGCAGCCCGGCGACGGACAAGCCTCCCAGCACCAACTTGAGCACGGTTCCGGCCATCCGCTGCTGACTCTTGAAAAGTTCGTGCTCGGGCGACCGCACTTCCTGCGTCGTATCCTCGGCGCTTCNTTCCGTCGGAACTTGCGCCATGAAGTCGCGCATCGTCTCTTCCGGGTCCAACCCCACCTCGGCAGCGTAGGACCGGACGAACGCGCGTGTGAAGATGCCCCCCGGCAGCTGCGCGACATCATTCCCCTCGAGCGCTTCGAGCGCGGTGACGGAGATCTTTGTCGTGGCGGCAATCTCGCGCAGCGAGATCTGTTTTCCGGTTCGCGCGGCACGGAGCCGTCCTCCCACGTCGGTGGGAGTTCCCCGGCGCGGTGGACCCAGGCGTATGCGAGGGGCGCGTCCTCCCACGTCGGTGGGAGTTCCCGGCTGCGCATCAGCGTCGCTGGACATGATTCTCCGAATGAAAACGATGAACCTCGCCGACAATGCGGCGCATTCCCTCGAACCGGCCCGACCTCCCGGGTTCGGCGAACAGACCGATCGCGGCCACACCGGCCGCCCCGGCTCGAAATACCTCTGCTGTCTTATCGACCGTTACACCACCGATCGCCAGCACCGGCAGCGCCACGGCCCGCGTCACCGCCGTGAGCACGCCGACCCCGCACGGTGACACGCCCGGCTTCGACCGCGACGTAAACACCGTCCCCAGCACGAGAAAATCAAGTCCGTCGCTGTCGGCGACCCGGACTGCTTCATCGACGCCGTGCACAGACCGCCCTAGCAGAAACCCGGCCGGTGTGTGGCGCCGCGCCACACCGGCCGGCACCGACCGAGACCGGAGGTGCATCCCCCCAGCGCCCGCGGCCAGCGCAATGTCGAGCCGGTCGTTGACGAGGATGACGGTCCGGGAACCGCGAGCCAGCTCGACGCACCGGGATACGACCTGCAGCAGCACTCGGTCCGGTAGGTCGGGTTCGCGGACCTGGATGAGGTCCACGCCAGCGTCCACGGCGGCCGCCACCTGTTCAAACAGCGTCGCGACGACATCGTCTGTTGGGCCGCCAAGCAACTGTACCCAGTCGGTGATCAGCGAAACCAGCGGACGCCTGGTTAGCGCCCCCTGGGCCACGGGCTGGTGTCCTCACTGCGCATGCCGGCACCGTGCGTCTCGACGGACACTGGCCCCGCCTCGGGCGAACGGTACTCGCTTCGGCGCATCGCTCGCACCATTCCGATCAGCGAGACGCCAAGCTCCCACAACCCCGTGCACAAATTGACCACACCGACACCGGATACGGCGCCTCGCACCGCCGCATACCGCATGACGCCGCCGAACAGGAGCGACGACTCGACGAGCAGGTTTCGCTCCCAGAACATCGTCCATGGTGCCACCAACAACACCAGGCCGGTTTCGAGGAAATACACGATCAGCAGAACACGACCCAGACGACGAATCTCAACCTCCCGTCAGCTGATGGTATCAAACAAGGATTTGGGTCGGAATGTGCGACGGTGCGCCTCGGAATAGCCATGCTTGGCCATGGCCGCCAGATGGTCCGCCGTCGCATAACCCTTGTGCCGGTCGAACCCGTAGCGCGGATCGGCCTCGTGGAGACGGATCATCTGACGGTCGCGTGTCACCTTCGCGATGATCGACGCCGCCGCGATGCCGGCACAGCGCCGGTCGCCACCGACGACGCCACGCTGTGGAATGGACACGTCCGGAATCTGAAACGCATCGACCAGGACGAAATCGGGCAACGGGTTCAACCCGCTGACCGCGTCCCGCATCGCCGCCAGCGAAGCCTGGTGGACATTGAGACGGTCGATGTCGCCCGGTTCGCGCGAGCCAATCGACCACGCCACGCATGCGGTGACGATCTCGTCATAGAGCCGAGCGCGTGCACCGACGCTCAACAACTTCGAGTCGCGCAGCCCGGCGACTCCATCCGCCGGGCCCAGCACAACCGCCGCGGCCACAACCGGCCCGGCCAAACATCCGCGCCCCACCTCGTCGACCCCGGCAATCCTGGTAAACCCAAACCGACGCAACCGGTTCTCGACGTTTCGCCTCGCCGCGGGCCTCGCCCGACCGCCTGACACTGTGCGCCCCATCACCGAGACCCTCTTGGAGTCATGGCCACAGTCTCGCGTCGCACCGAGACCGGCACTGCAGGTGCTACTTTGCGCTGGGCCGACGCTTCTCGCGGAGACGCGCCGCGCGTCCACGCAGCTTCCGAAGGAAGTAGAGCTTGGCTCGCCGAACTCGTGCCGCGCGCCCGATCTCGATCTTGGCAATCGAAGGCGAGTGCAACGGAAAAATACGCTCGACGCCCTGTCCAAACGAGACCTTTCGCACCGTGAACGTGCCCCGCGACCCACCGCGTCGAATCGCGATGACCACGCCCTCGAAGACCTGAATCCGTTCCTTCTCGCCTTCGCGAATCTTGACGTGGACGCGCACGGTCAGTCCTGGCCGAAGGTCCGGCCGCTCCTGTAGCTGTTGTTCTTCTATCGTTTCAATCGCATTCATGTCACCGCTCCCACGTCACTGGCCCTCTACTTCGTCCATCAACTCCCGCAGAATCGCGCGCTCCTCATCGTCGAGGGCCGCGTGTTCCAACAGGTCCGGCCGACGTTCCAGCGTGCGCTTGACCGCCTCACGCTTTCGCCAGTGCCGTATCTCGGCGTGATGCCCGGACAACAACACGTGCGGCACACCATGCGTCTCAACCTCCGCCGGCCTGGTGTAGTGCGGATGATCCAGTATTCCCCGCACGAAGGAGTCTTCGACTACCGATTGCGCATCCCCGACGACTCCCGGCACGAGCCGGGCCACGGCATCGACCACGACCGCCGCCGGCAACTCCCCGCCACTCAGCACGTAATCTCCGATGGACAGCTCGTCCGTGGCCACTTGTTCCCGAACCCGTTCGTCGACACCCTCATACCGACCACAGAGCAGCGTCACATGGCGCAATCGGCTCAGCCGCGCCGCCTCCTCGTGACGAAACACGCGGCCCTTTGGCGAGAGCAACACCACGGCGTCCGGTTCCCCGTGGCGCTGGCGGATTGCCGCAACCGCTCTGAAGAACGGCTCCGGTTTCAACACCATCCCGGGACCGCCCCCATACGGGACGTCATCGACGGTGCGATACGAGTCCGCGCTGTATGCGCGCAGGTCGTGCAGGCCAACCTGCAAGACGTCGCGCTCAATCGCACGTCCGAGCACCCCTTCCCGCAGCACCGCCTCAAGCATGCCAGGGAAGACCGTGACGATATCGAACCTCAGCCCCGCCCTCCTCCACGGACCCACCGCTCAGGTCACGAGCGCCGCCGGGTCCGCTTCGAGCGCCGCGACGGCGGATTGAGCTCCAGCAGCCCTGCCGGCGGGTCGATCGCAATCACCCCGACTGCCGGCTCGATCCGCACGCAGATCGCCTCCACCAAAGGCACGAGAATCTCCGTCGGTCCGTGTTCGACGACCAACCGGTACACGCCACCATCACCTTCGACTCCGCTCACCGTACCAACTGATGCACCCTCGACCGTCTCCACCCGGCACCCGATCAGCTCGTGGTGATAAAACACGCCGGCCGGCAGACGCTCGAGCGTCTCCGCCGGCACCCGGAGCTCGGCAGACGCCAACTGCTCCGCCTCGGTCATCGTCGCCACTTCGTCGAACGCCACGATCGGNCGATGCAGGTGAAACCGGACGTCACGGATCAACAATCGATCGACCCGGTCGCCACGTCGCACGAACAGCGCGTTCCCGGCGTGAAATCGCTCCTCGACGAAATCGGTGTCCGGGTTTACGATGACCCGGCCGCGGTTACCGTGGGGCCGTGCGATGCGCCCAACCGACACCATCGTGTCCCACTCGGGGGTCACACTAGACATCAACTAGCGGTGACATCTCTCTGATTGCGCTGGCCTCTTATTCGCCTCGGGAAAATGTGTAATCCCCGCGTAGCTGGGCTTTTGCCACGGGCTGCTAGCAATCCTATGGGGTGTCGACAAAGTCGACTACCACACGCCGGCCCTCGGGCTCGGCCACCAGCTCGGCAAGCGCCCGGATCGACGAAGCGGTGCGCCCCTGACGCCCGATCATCCGCCCCAGATCGCGACCGGTGCTCGAGAGCTCGATATGGGTCGCCTCGCGGCCCTCACGTTCACTGACAGACACATCATCGGATCGATCTGCCAGGGCTCGACCAACGACCTCGACGATGTCGCGCGCGCGACTCACGTAGCCACCTGCGTATCGCCCCCACTCGTGTCCGCCGGCTCGTCAGCCGACGCGACCGGCGGCGGCGCACTCTCGGCAGTCGGCTCCGAAACGTCGGCTCCGGGCGGTGGTGCCGGGTGCCGCGCAATCAGCGTGCGGACAGTGTCGGACAGACGCGCCCCCTTGCTCGCCCAGTAGCTCACACGCTCGCGGTCGACCTGCAGGACTTCCGGTTCCGCGCGCGGATGGTAGTATCCGAGCGACTCCAGGAACCGCCCGTCACGCGGGGCGCTCGACTCGATCACCACGACCCGATAGCACGGCCGCTTCGTCGTTCCGACCCGTCTCAATCGAATGGTCAACATGCGTGTCTCTTCTCCTCACTCGAGTGTCAAGCGCTCGACCGCTCCGGCGGTCGACCCGCTGCTGGTGTCCGTCTCTCAGAGAGCTCGCTACGCCCCCGGCAAACCTGGCCGCGATCGTATGGCCCGGCGACGACCGCCCTTCTTCTTCCGTGACCGTGACGCCGCGCCGACCGTCTTCAACATGCGACGCATCTCCATGAACTGTTTGAGCAGCCGATTGACGTCCTGCACCGTCGTGCCGCTTCCACTGGCGATACGGCGCCGACGGCTGCCGTCGATGACCTGATACCGCAGGCGCTCGCGTAGGGTCATCGAGTCGATGATCGCCATGGTGTGCACGAGTGCCTTCGGGTTCACCTCGCCCGGCATCTGCGACGCCATTTGTCCCATCCCCGGTATCAAATCGACCAGACGATCGAGCGGCCCCATCCGCTTCACGCTCGTCAGCTGGTCCCGCATATCCTGCAGCGTGAAATCGTTGCGACGGATCTTTTGCTCGAACCGCGTCGCATCCTCACGGCTGACTACTTGCTCGGCCTTTTCGACGAGCGACAGCACGTCGCCCATGCCCAGCATCCGCGAAACGAGTCGGTCCGCATGAAACGGCTGCAAATCGTCGAGTCGTTCGCCGTCGCCGACGAAGGTGACCGGCACCCCAACAACCGACACGACGGACAACGCCGCGCCGCCGCGGGCATCGCCATCCATCTTGGTCAGCACGACGCCATTGATGCCGAGCCGCCGGTTGAACTCACCCGCGCTCTTGATGGCGTCTTGCCCGGTCATCGCATCAGCGACATAGAGAAGGTCAGACGGCCCGACGGCGGATTTCAACGCCTCGAGCTCTCCCATCAGGTCGGCGTCGATGTGCAGTCGGCCCGCCGTGTCGACCAGCACGACGTCGAACCCCATGGAGCCCGCCATCTCGACTGCGCCCTCGGCACGGGCGATGACCGACCTCTCGTCGGCGGGGTCGTGCACGCGAATGCCAGCCTCACCAGCAAGGACACTCAGTTGCTCGATCGCCGCGGGCCGCCGCACGTCGGTAGACACGACCAGCGGATGACGGCCCTGGGTGGTCAGCCAACGCGCGAGCTTGACGGTCGTCGTGGTCTTCCCGGCACCCTGGAGCCCCAACAGCAGCACTATTTGCGGACGCTGACGACTCTCGGTCAACCCGACTGGACCATCGCCGAGCAACGCGCACAACTCGTCCCGCACGATGGCTACGACCTGCTCAGTCGGTGTCAGGCTCTCGAGCACTTCCCGGTCCACGGCGCGGTCGCGGACCCGGTCGATGAACGCCCTGACAACCTTGAAGTTGACGTCCGCCTCGAGCAGCGCCATCCGGATTTCGCGCAGCGCCGTCTCGACCGACTCCGGCGTCAGCCGCGTCTCTCGACGCACCGTGGCAAATGCAGCCTGTAGGCGTTCACTCAGCGAGGCGAACATGGCATGGTACTGCTTGGCACTGCCTGGTACTGCTCGATACTGACTCGATGCGGGCTAGATACGGGAAACCCTTTAGCGGTTCAAACGCAACCGTTTATGATAGCGTGTGGGTGGTCAGGATGTCAACGAAGAGGCGAGGCGAGCAGTCGGTCACACGGTCTTCAGGGTGTGTCCGAGCTTGGTCTTTTTCGTGCGGAGATACGACCGCGCCGGCTCGCCCGTTGGCACCTCGAGCGCCAACGACGCCGACACCGAGAGACCGTAGCCCTCGAGCCCGACGAACTTGCGCGGATTATTCGTTAACAGCCGCATGCTCCGCACCCCGAGCTCGCTCAGGATCTGCGCCCCGATCCCGTAGTCCCGCTGGTCGGCCTTGAAACCGAGTCGCTCGTTGGCCTCGACGGTGTCATAGCCCTGGTCCTGGAGCTGGTAGGCCCTGATCTTGTTCGTCAGACCGATGCCACGGCCCTCCTGATTCAGATACAGGAGGATACCCCGATCCTCCTTGGCAATGCGCTGCATGGCCGCTGACAGCTGGGCGCCGCAATCGCACCTGGCCGAGTGGAACACCTCGCCGGTCATGCAGCGCGAGTGCACACGGACGAGCACATCCTCACCGTCGCCAAGATCGCCCCGCACCAGCGCCAGGTGGGTCTCTTCGTTGACGACGCTCTCGAACGCCGAGAGCTCGAACTCGCCGTACTCGGTAGGAAGCTTGGCTGACGCGGCCTGTCGAACCAGCCGCTCATTGGTCATGCGGTACTTGATCAGATCGGCAATCGTGATCATGAGCAGCTTGTGCTTCCGCGCGAAGCGCCGCAGCGCTGGAACCCGCGCCATCGTACCGTCCTCATTCATGATTTCGCAGATTACACCGACCGGGTGCAGCCCGGCGATGCGCGCCAGGTCGACCGCCGCTTCAGTCTGACCCGCTCGCACCAGGACACCGCCGTCGCGGGCGCGGAGCGGAAACATGTGACCGGGTCGAGTGAGGTCACCCGACTTGGTCTCCGGATCGGCCGCCACACGGGCCGTTGTCGCCCGGTCCGCGGCAGAAATCCCCGTACTGGTCGCCTCCTTCGCCTCGATCGTCACACAGAACGCCGTGTCGAACTGCGAGGTGTTCTTCTCCACCATCAGCGGGATGTTCAGGCTGTCCAGCCGATCGCCGGTCATCGGCAGACAGATCAACCCGCGGCCGTATCTCGCCATGAAGTTGATAATCTCGGGTGTGGTCTTTTCGGCCGCAACGGTCAGGTCGCCCTCGTTCTCACGGTCTTCGTCGTCCACGACGATGACCATCTGGCCCTGACGGAAGGCCTCCAGCGCCTCCTCGACCGGCGCGAAACCGTCCCGGCCGCGCGGCCCCGATGCGAGCTTCAGCCCCGGCTGCTTCCGGCGGGACCGCTTGCGAGTGTTCTTCTCAGCCATTGTGTTCCTCGGCGCTCGGTCCGCGTGGATTGACCGCCCCAAACTCACCGACCTCCATCGCCCGAACGACGTATTTCCCTATGATATCGCACTCGAGGTTCACGACCGTGCCAGCGGTTGCCTTGCACAGATTGGTATGGTCCCACGTGAAGGGCACGATCTGCACGTCGAGCCGCGTGTCGCTCAGTCCCGCCACCGTCAGGCTGATGCCATCGACTGCGACCGACCCCTTGCGGACCAGATACGGCGCCAGGGCCGAAGGGAACGTCATCGTCACCCAGTGAAACTCCGCCTCGTGCCGGATCTCCTCGATGCGACCGGTCGCGTCGACGTGCCCTTGGACGAAGTGACCGCCCACGCGGGTATCGGCTCGCATAGACCGCTCCAGGTTGACGACCCAGCCGCGTTGTAGCTCCCCCAGACCGGTGACCCGCGCCGTCTCTGGCGAGATCTCGGCATGGAATGCCTCGCCATCGGTGTGAATGACCGTCAAACAGACCCCGTTGACGGCGATGCTCTCGCCCAGGGCCAACTCGGCCGCCAGTGACGTCGCGACACAAATCCGAAAACCGGCCGGAATCACCTTCAGCTCGGCGACCTCACCCAACCCTTCAATCAAACCGTTGAACATCTGCCTCCAAAAGCACATCTTCGCCCAGACACTGGGTACGATGGCAGACGAGCGCGGCGAAGGAAAATCGCCCGTCCGGCATCCACGGAACACCCGCCCGGCCCAGCACGACCGGAGCGACATACAGACGGACACGGTCGACAACCCCCGCAGTCCATGCTGCCAGATGGAGCACCGCGCCGCCCTCGAGTAGCACGTCGCTGACGTCGTAGGCCACCAGACGGGACATCGCTTCGGCTTGATCGCGCGATCCCAGCGCCTCCACCACAGCGCCCGCCCGTTCGAGGGCTGTCGCCCGCGCCGGCCACGCCTCCACCGCGGCTCTGGTCGTCACGACCACGACCGGCCCCTCATCGCAAGTGGTCAACGCCCGTGCCGAGGGCGGTGTCCGCATCCGGGTGTCGAAAAGAACTCGAACGAGCGGGCGACGCCGCGCCACACTGCGCGCCGTCAGCAACGGATCATCCACAAGCACGGTCTCAGAACCGACTGCGATCGCGTCAACGTCGGCGCGTAGCGTATGGGCGTGGGCCACTGCCGCCGCGCCGGACAACTGGGTCCGGCGACCTGGGGCCTCCGCGATCCGGCCATCGAGACTGACCGCTGCCTTCATTGTTACGAAGGGGCGCGCGCGGCGCTTGACCGTAAAAAACGCCTCGTTGAGACGCGTAGCCTGCTGTCGGCGAACGCCGACCGTCACCCTGATCCCATTGTCACGAAGGAATTGAATGCCCGCCCCGCTCACGCGCGGGTCAGGATCCTCTACGCCGACTACCGCCTCCTGCACCCCGGCGCGTACGATCCGCTCGACACACGGCCCGGTACGACCGGTGTGACAGCACGGCTCCAGAGTGCAATACATCGTCGCACCACTGGCCGCGACGCCGGCCTCGTCCAATGCGACGATCTCGGCATGCGGTCCACCTGCCCGCTCGTGGAAGCCGCGGCCGACGATTCGGTCACCCCGCGTCACGACGGCGCCGACCATCGGATTGGGACTGGTCGCGCCGCGACCTTTGGCCGCGAGCTCCAGCGCCAGGTCCATCATAGCGTCGCCGGTCAATGAGATTCTCCGTGTGCAGGCGGTGTGACGCTGCTCCGCTACCACACCGGCTCAAACAGCGCCTCCACATACTCCGCCGCCGAGAACGGCACGAGGTCGTCCAGTTGCTCCCCTACGCCGACATAGCGGACCGGCACACCCAGCTCTGCCGTGATCGCAACAGCAATGCCCCCTTTCGCCGTCCCGTCCAGCTTCGTCAGCACGACGCCAGTGACACCGGCCGACTCGAGAAACGCCCGCGCCTGAGCCAGCCCGTTCTGCCCAACTGTGGCATCGAGCACGAGGAGGGTCTCGTGCGGCGCACCGTCAACCGCGCGTCCGGCGACGCGGCGGATCTTGTCGAGCTCACCCATGAGGTTGGCGCGTGTGTGCAACCGTCCGGCAGTGTCGACGAGGACCACGTCGCGTCCTCGCGCCTTACAGGCCGAGATCGCGTCGAAGACGACAGCGGCTGGGTCGGCACCAGGACGCGCCCGGACGAAATCGGCCTCGACGCGCTTGGCCCAGACCTCGAGCTGCTCGACAGCAGCCGCCCGAAACGTGTCGGCGGCACAAATCACCGGCCGCTCGCCGGACAAGGTGAGAAGTCTCGCCAGGCGTCCCACCGTGGTGGTCTTGCCGGTACCGTTGACGCCGACGACCAATACGACGCGGGGACTCGCCCCTGTGACCGGCGCCGGGGCCGCCGCCTCGAGCAAGCCGAGAAGCTCACGCTTGACAACCGTGCCCAGGTCCGCGTTGCCGGCTTCGTCCCGCACCGCGGCGAGCAGTTGCGTCGTGGCGGACACGCCGATGTCGGCTTCGATCAGCAGCTCTTCGAGGGTATCCAGCGTATCGATCGACGTGGTGGCAGCCACCGCGCCAACACCCGACGCGTCCGCTCCGTCGGCGACAAGGCGGTCGAAGCGTCCAACCAGCTGGTCGGTCGTGCGCCTGAGACCGACACGGAGCCGTTCGAAGACACTCACAGCTCCACTATCTCACAGGAGCCGGCTACCCCCCATCAGACTCGAAACGCTGCCGGCGGAGCATCAGCTCCTCGACAGCCGCCCTTGCCTGGGTCCTGCCCGCCAGGACCGCACCCATCTGCGATGAAATCGGAAGATCCACGTGATGGCGCCGTCCCAGCTCCAACGCTGCTTCGGTCGTTCTGACACCTTCGGCGACCGTCTGCATGTCGGCCAGGATCTCGCTGAGCGAGTGCCCACGACCCAGCTCGACGCCTACCTGCCGGTTGCGGCTGAGGCCGCCCGTGCAAGTCAAAATGAGGTCGCCAAGCCCGCTCAACCCAGCCAGCGTTTCGCGTTGGGCCCCCATGGCATACGCCAGCCGAGAGATCTCCGCCAGGCCGCGGGTGATGAGTGCCGCCAGGGCGTTCGGGCCCAGTCCCAGCCCTTCGACGACACCGGCCGCAATGGCGATGACGTTCTTCATCGCACCACCAACTTCAACTCCCGTCACGTCGTCGCTTGCATAGAGTCTGAAGTAGGGTGCTCTGAAGTCCTCCTGGACCGTCGCCGCCACGTCCGCATGGCGGCTCGCCACCAGAACCGCCGTCGGCGCCGCCCTCGCGAGTTCGGCCGCAAAGCTCGGTCCCGACAGCACGGCCACCGGTTGGGAGGCACCCAGCTCTTGCCCGATGACTTCCGACATACGGTTCAGGGTGCCGAGCTCGAACCCTTTCGTGCCGCTGACGATCGTCACGCGCGGAGCCAACAGTGGGGCGACGCGACGCACGAGGGCGCGAGTTCCGTGCGATGGCACCGCCCAGACCACGCATTCAGTCCCGCCAACCGCCTCCTCGAGTGACGCCGTCGGCTCGACCGACGGCGGGAGCAGGACACCCGGAAGATACGTCTCGTTGCTGCGCTCCTCACACAGCCGGGCCACAAGCGCCGGATCACGCGCCCAGAGCCGCACCGACTTGTCCAGACGGCCCAGATGAATCGCCAGCGCGGTTCCCCACCCCCCGGCGCCGAGCACGGTGACGTGCTTCATCGAGGCTCTCTCATCACGGTAGGAGGTCTCGGATCATCCTGATCGAGTGTTTGGGTCTGCCATGAGAGTTGCGCCGTGCGACCCGCGTCTCGCGGCCGTATGGCTCAGCAATTCGCACGTCGCCCCAGTTGATACTCGGTTCCGGCTTGCAGCCGACCGAGGTTTGAGCGATGTCGAAACACCACCAGAACGGCGGCACCGACCGCTGTGACCATAGCCGGCACCTCACCGTTGGTGAGATACACCAGCCCAGGCAGCGTCACCACCCCGAGCAAAGAGCCGACCGAGATGTAGCGGGTCGTCCAGACGGCGACGCCAAACACCCCGGCCGCGAGCGCGGCGGCAAGCGGGGACAACAGCGTGAAGACCCCAAACGTGGTCGCCACGCCCTTCCCTCCTCTGAACCGAAGCCAGACCGGATAGACGTGTCCAACGATGGCACCTCCGCCAACCGCGGCGGTGGTCGTCGCATCCGCGCTGATCCCGCTGGCGAACAGGACGGCCGCACACCCCTTACAGACATCGAGCCCCAGCACTGTCAGCGCAATCGACGTCCGTCCCACGCGCAGGACGTTCGCCGCGCCGAGATTCCCGCTGCCAACCCGGCGTACCTCGGCACCGCCCAACAACAGCGCGAACGGAATGGAGCCGAGCAGGTATCCGACGAGTATTGGCATCGCTGTCATGTCAGCTCCCGCCCGACGTCGAGTGATGGCCCCAGCATCGCCGACTCAACAACGTGGTAGCTGGACCCTCGCGACGACAACCGGCTCTCGAACAACGTGATGCGGTCCACCATCCAACGGACCTGGTCGGGCCGGTGCTCGGAGAGCACCAGCCGCAGATCCGCCCCCTGCACCGTGACCCGCCGTTTGATCCGCCCGAGCGTCAGATGCGCCTGGAACAGCCTCGTCTCGTTCCCGAACCCGACTGGAGCCAACCGGTCATCCAATTCGGTTTTCAATGCCACCATGTGCTCCCGACCCTCGTCCATTCCCAGCCAAATGACACGCGGCGCACCAGACCGGGGAAACAGATCCGCGTCACCGAGCCTGGCGGTGAAGGCGGCGGTGCCCCACGGCTCGCAAAAGACCCCTCGCACCGCCTCCGCCTGCTCCGCGCTGACCTCCTCAAGAAACCTGAGCGTGAAATGCAGCTGCGCCGGCACGACCCAGCGTACTGCCGCCGACGCATCGACCCGGTCGAGCTCGGCGCCGAGAGCTTGGGCGCTGGCCGCAGCCGCCGCCCGACAGCCCGGATCAAGATTCACTGCCGCGAATAGTCGCACGCTCCCTCAATCGACGCTGCAACACGCGTCGCAGTAGATCCAGAGCGGTCCGCGCGGCTTGCCGTCGGATCATCGCGCGATCGCCCGGAAACCGCACCGTCCTCGCTTCCCGTTCGGTGCCGGGACCGACGACGCCGAAACAGACGGTCCCCACCGGCTTCTCGTCGCTTCCTCCACCCGGCCCAGCGACTCCGGTCACACCAATCCCGATGTCGACGGCTCCCACCCGCTGAGCGCCTTCGGCCATCGCCACGGCAACGGCTTCGCTCACCGCCCCAGCCGACTCGATCAGATCCGGATCAACGCCGAGGACAGCCTGCTTGACTTCGTTCGAGTAGGCGACCACGCCCGTTTCAACGTAGCTCGAGCTCCCCGGAACATCCACGAGCTCGGCTGTCACCAACCCACCCGTGCAGGACTCCCCCACTGCTACGCGGAAGCCGCCGCCGTGGAGCATCTGGCCCACCACTTCCGATAGCGACCGTCCGTCGGTACTGACCAGGTGCTCCCCCAACACCACCGCCAGCTCCGCGGTCGCGCCGTCGAGCACGACCGTCGCCGTATCCGGATCGGCGCTCCGGGTCGACAAATGAAGCTCGACGAGTCCCGGCGACGCCAGCACGGTTGTTGCCACTGGCGGCGTCGCCCGCCGCCATCGTTCGTAGACAGGTTGGGCCAGCTCTTCAACGTGTGACTCGCCGCGCCCTGCCAGGCGCAGGATGCGCCGATACAAGCGGTCGGATGCCGTGTACTTCGAGAGGCGGTCCAGAGCCACCGCGGTGAACATCGGCTCGAGTTCGCGCGGAGGACCGGGCAACAGCACGACGACCCGGCCACCGCTCTCCAACCACAGCCCAGGCGCCGTGCCACGCGGATTGTCGAGCACCACCGCCCCGTCGGGAACCATGCCCTGCCGTCGATTGTTCTCCGGCATCGTCCAGCCGCGCGTAGCGAACCGTTCCCTCAGGCGCTCGACGATCGCTCGCTCCTCTGTCAGGCCCAGCCCGAGGACCTCGGCCACCGTCTCACGAGTGCGATCGTCCTCGGTTGGCCCGAGTCCACCGCAGACGACGAGCAAATCCGCACGCTCGAGGGCATCGCGTACGGCTGGTGCGAGATCGGCCGTGTCATCGCCGACGATCGACTTACGGCGCACCTCGATGCCCAACTCGTTCAACCGGGCGGTCAGAAACAACGAATTCGTGTCGGTTCGGAACGGGGTGAGCAGCTCGGTGCCAACGGCAATGATTTCCGCCCTCGACAGTGGGACCCGAGCCGACGACCCAGGACCACTCACAGCATTGCCCCCAACCACAAGAACAGCCGGAGCACTCCCTGGGCATAAACTCCGGCCACGAGGTCATCGACCATCACACCCCATCCGCCTGGCAACCGTTCAGCCTGACGAGCGGGGAACGGCTTGACGATGTCGAACAGACGAAACGCGAAGAACCCCACCAGGGCGCCGCTGAACCCGACCGGCACTGCCACGAGTGTCACCAACATGCCGGCCACTTCGTCGATGACCACCAGACCGGGGTCGCGGCGCTGATACATCGACTCGGCGGCAGACGCCGCCGCCACCCCGGCCACGGTAACAACCAAGAGCACCACCACCTCGAACCAGGTGGACCGCGTCGAACGAATCGCCCAGAACAGCAGCAGGCCCGCCACGGAACCGGCGGTCCCCGGAGCGACTGGCACAAACCCGAACGGCCCGACCGTGGCGAACCCGACCACCACGCGCTGAAACAGTCCCGTCATCGTGAGACCAACAGCACGCGCGTCCCGGCCACTCGGTCATGCAGTGCACGACGCTCCGAGTCGAGAAACATCCAGACAATCCCTAGACCGAGTGGCAGTACCGACACCAGATACGCGATCGCCCGGAGCAGGGCGACCGAGGTCGTCACCCGTCGACCAGTCTGATCCACCACACGCACCCCAAACACCATCTTGCCGAATGTCTGCCCCCCGGCGAGCGTCAGGACGACGACATACCCTGCGTTGAGCAAGATCAGGAACGCAGCCAGCGGCACGAGCGGCACGGCGCCGAGCGACCCCACATCGAGCCCCGCGAGCCTGAGCGTCAGCACGACCACGACCGCATCGAGCGAGACCATCAGCCCCACATCGACCAACCCGGCCGCCAGGCGAGTCAGCGGCGGCGCAACCCTCGGACTGACCTCGCTTCCCCCTCTGACATCCTGGGCGCTCTCAAATGACAGTCTGGATTCCATCTTCCGGCGTGGCGGCCGCGACCGTACGCGAGGCAACGCCGGTGTCGGCCGCCGTACGCCAAGCAGCGCACGGGGCGCAGGCTCGGCCTGACCGGACTCTCCAGATTCCAATGGGAATAGTGGCAGCGAGGAACTGGTGGCTAAGGGTTGCCCCTCCTGCGCGCCGGCTGCACCAGGCGTCGCGCGGTGCCCCTCGCCGGCGATCGTGTCTCTGCGCGTCACTCCCGGTCCTGACCTCCGCTCATCGCCGTTGATCACAGCTGGTTACCGCACGTCCTGCCGGCGGGTCCGATACGTCTGCACGTCGCTGTCGCTACCTTCAACGCGTCGCGACGTCGCCTGACGGCGGATCTGCGGACCCAGCCGCCCCGCCAGCGTCCGTGTCGGGCAGCTGGTTCAACAACTCTCGCTGGATCGCCGCACGCAGCGCGTCCACCTCACCCCTCGCCCCATCGCCAATGCCAACAGTGACCAAGACGCTCAAGGCCTCCGAGTACCGATCATCGGACACCAGCGTCCTCGCCCGTTCCAATGCGAGCTGTGATACCGAGGGCACCTGGAGCGGCGCCGGTGACACATTCTCGGGAATCGCCGTGAACCCTGTTTGATCCGTCAAGCGAACCGGCACGAGCTGGGCCCAGGAGCCAGCCCAATACAACACCACGGTGGCGGCCGCGAACAAGGCGACCAACAGCAGCCAGGGGAACATGCGCAATCGACGACCGGTCGCCGCCCGCGTCACCGCGCCCCGACGAGCCCGCTGGGCGCCGATACGCCGTCGGGCCGCCGTGACCGTCGAGTCTTCCTCGCCGGCCGCCGCAATCCGCTCGACCCGATCCAGCATCGACAAGGCGTCGTCGTGCGCGCCACCCCGCTCGACCGCGGAGGTGAGCAGCGCCCGAGCCTCGGTCACGTCACCGCGGTCACAGGCCTCAACCCCAGCGTGGAGCAACGCCTCCGACTCGCGGAGCCGTTCGGCGACCGCCGCCCGCGCCCGATCGATATAGGCCCTGGCCCGCGCGTGGCTGCGATCCAGGAACAACACCCGTGTCCAGACGTCGATGGCATGCTCGAATCGCCCCCGAAAGTAGTGATCGAGACCAGACAGTAGCAGCTGTTCGATTTTGACCGCGGGATCGACGCCCCCATTTCCAGTCGCCGGGGACTCGTCACGCTGCGCGGGATCGGCCATAGGTGGGAGGTTCGATTATGAGCCACACCCAGGTGGGCGTCAACCAGCGAACGGGGCTGCCGCGCGCGTCATGTGCTATTACTGCTCAGTGGGTCTGATCGAAGCAGTTCCCAACGTCAGCGAAGGACGCCGCCTTGAGGTCATTGCAGCACTGAGGGACGCCATGACGGGCTGCCCCGGTGTTCACCTGCTCGACACCTCGTCGGACACGGCGCACAACCGCACCGTCTTCACGCTGGTTGGCGAGGGCAGCGCACTCAAGAACGCGCTTCTTGCTCTCTTCGCGGTCGCCGTCGATGCGATCGACCTCCGATCTCACACCGGCGTACATCCCCGCATTGGGGCGGTGGATGTCGTGCCGCTGGTCCCGTTGACTCCTGCAGACATGCCGGTCTGTGTCGCGCTGGCCACCGAAGTCGCCGCGGCGGTCGCCGAGCGATTCGACATCCCGGTCTACCTATACGAGGATGCCGCACGGGTGCCGGAACGGCGGCGGCTCGAAACGATACGCCACGAAGGATTCGAAGGGCTGACCAACAGGATGCAAACGGAGATCTGGCGACCCGACTTCGGTCCGGCCCACCCACACCCGTCGGCCGGCGCCTCAGCCGTCGGTGCGCGACCCATGCTGGTCGCCTACAACGTAAATCTCGATACCGGCGACGTCGCTATCGCTCGACGCATCGCCCGTGCAGTTCGTGCATCGGATGGGGGCCTTCCGGCCGTCAAGGCGATTGGGGTACGCACAGCGCAGCCACACGTGGTCCAAGTGTCGATCAATCTGGTCGATTATGAACGAACGCCGCTCGACCGGGTGTACGAGGCGGTCCAGCGCGAGGCGGACCGTTGCGGAGTTGTCATCCGCAGCAGCGAGATCGTGGGCCTCGTTCCGGCAGCCGCGCTGTTGCCTGCGGCGACGCGCCAGCTTCAGCTCGAGGGATTCACGATGGATCAGATATTGACGTGTCGGCTCCCTCGGTGACTGGCGTACGCACCGACCCGGCCTGGCGTGGGGTCCGAATCCCGAACGCCCGCATCTTGCGGTAGAGGTTGCTCCGCTCCAGACCCAGGATAGCGGCGGAACGGGTGATGTTGCCTCGCTGTTCCGCAAGCACCTCCAGAATGTAGCCTCGCTCGAACCGGTCCCGCGCTTCCTGCAGACGTTCCGGCCGTCGTCCCTCGACCAGGGGCGCGACTAACGACATCGGCGTCGTCTCGAGAAACGCCAGGTCCCTCGCCGTCACGACGGGACCCGGCACCATGATGACGAGGCGCTCGAGCACGTTTCGCAGCTCACGCACGTTGCCGGGCCATCGGTAGGCCTGCAGCATCGCCAACGCCTCGGGGTTGACCGTCTTCACGCGATGTCCATATTCACTGGCGTAGTGCGCCAGGAAGTGCTCGGTCAAGCGTCCGATGTCTTCTCGTCTGTCGCGAAGCGGAGGCACGGAGATCGGCACGACATTCAGTCGATAGAACAGGTCGTCTCGAAACCGCCCGGCCTGGATCTCTTCCTGGAGACTCTTGTTGGTTGCTGCGACGACCCGAACATCGACATGGACGCCGACCCGCCCCCCCACCGGCTCGACGACCTGCTCCTGGAGCACGCGGAGTACTTTGGCCTGGGTCTTGAGACTCATGTCCCCGATCTCATCCAAGAAAATCGTGCCGCCATCGGCCACCTCGAACTTACCGCGCCGATCGCCCACCGCGCCGGTGAACGCGCCCCGCACATGCCCGAACAGCTCGCTCTCGATCAACTCCTCCGGAATGGCAGCACAGTTGACCTCGACAAACGCACCGGCCGCGCGGCGACTCAGCGCATGGACGCTGCGCGCCACCAACTCCTTGCCAGTTCCGTTCTCGCCGTGGATGAGCACCCGGCCGTTGGTCGGCGCCGCCATTGCCACCTGTTCACGCAGTTGCACCATCACCGGGCTTTCGCCGATCAAAACCTGACGCCGATCGGCGTCGGCCCGCAGCGCTCGATTCTCTACCTCGAGCCGCCGCTGTCGTAAGGCGTTCCGAACGACCAAAACCGTCTTCTCGAGCGACAGCGGTTTCTCGACGAAGTCGAACGCTCCCAGCTTGATCGCCCGTACCGCCGTCTCGATACTCCCGTGTCCAGAAATCATCACGACCTGCGAGTCCACGTCCCGCTCGCGTAGCGTGGTCAATGTCTCCAGACCATCTATCCCGGGCAACCAGATGTCCAGGATGATCAGGTCGAACACCTGCCCGACCACCCGTTCGAGACATGCCTCACCGGAATCGACCACCTCGACGACATAGCCCTCGTCGCCGAGCACGCCGGTCAGCGCCGACCGGACGCCGGCCTCGTCGTCGACGACCAGCACCGCAGGTCTCACGCCTGTCCCTCCACGACCGAAGCCGCGCCTGTTCGCTCGTCGGGCGATTCATACGTGCACGGGAGCTCTACGGCGAACCGTGTCCCCGATGGAGTGTTGTCGGCCACCTCGATGCTGCCCCCATGCTCGACGATAATCCGACGCACGATCGCCAGCCCCAAACCGCTTCCCCTGCCCTTGGTGGAAAAATAGGGCAGAAACAGTTTCTCCCGATCCGCATCCGCGATCCCTGGTCCGTTGTCGCTCACGATCACCCGCGCGACGCCGTTCGTCGCATCATGCTGGGTCTCGATGCGGATGAGGCCAGGCCCGACCGCCGCGCCGGCCTCGGCGGTCTTGCCACTGAGCGCGGCCACCGCATTGTCGACGAGATTCACGACGACCCGCTGGATTTGCTCCGGGTCGACGCGCACGGTGGGCAGTTCGTCCTGGAACTCACGCTCGAGGACGATCTCCTCGAACAGGCCATCGTAGAGCGCGAGCGTCTCTGAGAGCAGCGCGTTGAGGTCGGCCGGCACCGATCTCGGCGACGGTAGCCGCGCGAAATGCGAGAACTCGTCGACCAACCCCTTGAGCACCTCCACCTCGCCGACGATGGTGGTCGTGCACTCATCGACGAGCGCCTTCGCCTCTGACGGCGCCCCAGAGAGGTTGCGCCGGATTCGCTCAGCGCACAGTTGAATGGGAGTGAGCGGGTTCTTGATTTCGTGCGCCAGGCGGCGCGCCACGTCGCGCCAGGCCGCGACGCGCTGCGCTCGGAATAGCGGCGTGACGTCGTCGAACACCATCACGACACCATCCAGGTCATGCGTACCCGGAAGACTCGTTGTAGCGACGGCGAGATGACACTCCCGTCCATCCCGCACGAGCGCCACCTCCTTCACCGTGCGAGCCAGAGACCCGCGACGGGCCTCGCGCAGCATAGACCCGAGCTGCGCGAGATCCGGACGTTCGAACAGTGTGGCAGCAGGCTGCCCCACCACGGCCGGCTCGATATCCAGCAACCGAGCGGCCGCCGCGTTGACGGTGCTGAGACGCCCGGCTGCGTCGATGGAGACCACGCCGGTGGCAATCCGCTCCAGAATAGTCTCGATGTAGTGCCTGCGGCGCTCGGCCTCGCGGGTCTTGTGCTCGAGGTCGCCTCGCGAGCGCACGAGCTTCTGTTGGCTCGCCTTGAGCTCTACCGCCATGGCGTTGAACGCCTCGACCATCGCACCTAACTCATCGGACGACTCCGGCTCGATTCGATGGTCGAGGTGACCGGTTCCTATGCGTCGGGCCCCGTCGGCCAGCAACTGGACCGGACGTCCAATTCGCTTCGCGATGAAGATGCCGAGCCAGGTCGCCGCGATCAGGATCATCAAGGTCGTCATCAAGAAGAACGACAGATAGACACCGGCCACGGGGCGTGTCAGAACACGCAGCTGGTTGTAGGCCTCGTAGGCGCCATTGATCCGCCTCGCATGCTGTGTCAGGTCACCCGACAGGGCGCTGCTGGCGACCACCACTCCCACGACCGGGCCGTCGGCGCGACGACGAATGACGGCGGCACCGCGCAGCAACTCCGCACCATCGCCCAGGGCCTCGGCGGCGACCGTTTCCGCGGTGCCAGCCGCCATGCCCGCGGCCAACGCGTCGGCGGACGCTTGCGAGTAGCCGGGCGGAAGAAACGGGGCAGCCACTTCCATGATTCGAGTGGCAACAGGAATCCCCTCGGTGTCGACCGCAACGCGATACACGTCGATGACGTCAGGTCCATCGGAATCTTCCGCGGCCTCGACGAACTGTCGCACGGTCGTCTCGTCCAGATCCGTCGCGCTCAAGCGCCCCGCGAGCCGTGCGGCCCGCTCCTCCACCGCCCGTTGCTGTTCCTGGTAGACGTTTCGTGCAATCGCGTTGGCCGACGTCAGGACATCGTCGATCGGCGCGCTGAACCATCGCTCAGCACTGCTGCGGATTACCTCACTGCCGACGATGAGCACCAGGACCGATGGGATTAGGGTCATCCCAACCAGTGCGGCGACGAGCTTGGCACGAAACCGCGCGAACGGCACCGCGCGACGACGCTCGACGATCAGCTTGATGATATTGCGCGCGAGTAGGAACCCAAGGGCCAGCAACATGATTAGGCATGCCGCCGACAACGCGTAGAGCACGACTTCGGACAGATAATCCGGCGCGAGCTCGCTCGACCGTTCCGCGAACCCAATCAGAACGACGAGCGTCACCCCCACGAGCCCGATGGCCACGAGGATGACCCGTGGGCTGTCTTGCGGCCCCGGGCGGGTGGGCGTCGAGCGCCGGGCGCTCGACTGCCCTGAGGTCCGCCCTCCCGGCAACGACTGCTCGACCATTACGGCATGCTCCGCCACGCCGAGAGGCGTGGCTGTCTCACGTCCTCCGCCAGCTCACTCCAGCGCAGGGGGAGGGACACCCGTCACCGACGCGGGACACTACGGGAGGAAGGTGAAACTCGCCCGCCCAAACGCTGCTGCGCGGTCCCACGGCCAGCGAAACCACCCTGTGCGCGGACGCGTGTTCACACGGACGCGCACACGGTAGTCTTCGTTCGTCTCGAGCGCGCGAGTACTAAACAACGGAAGCCGCCCGAGTGTCGTCAACAACTGCCGTACGGCGGCTTCCTCCTCGACAACCTGCACCTGTTCGATCGCCCCATCCACGGTGCGTGTGACCTGATACCGCCCGGTCAGTCCGTCAAACCGCACCCGTGCCGACACCGACGCCCGGTCGACCGTTCGATCGAACCAGAGCGCCACCGGCTGCCGCAGCTCGACATCGAAGCTGAATGTCGCTTCGAGCCCGCTGGCGACGGCGTCCCGGATCTCCTGCGTATAGGCACCGGTAAGCTCGAGCGACACCAGCACGTGGTCCTCACGAGGCAGGGTCGTGACGCGCACGTCACCCTGAGCCTGCACCACCACGGTGGTCGCGAACGCAATTGCGCACACCGCCACTCCAGCCAGCGCCCTCGGCATACTATTCCTTCGTGTCGAGGAGGTCTCGCAGCTCGGTCATGAATTCCCCGATGTCGCGGAAGTGACGATAGACCGATGCGAACCGCACGTAGGCTACCTTGTCGAGCTGTTTGAGCTCCTGCATCACGAACGCACCCACCTCATCAGTCGAAATCTCCTTCTCGGGACGCTCCTGGAGAACCGCCTCGACCCGGTCGGCAATCGCCTCGACAGCCGCAACCGTCACCGGCCGCTTCTCGCATGCCTTGAGCACACCGGCCGTCACCTTCTGCCGCTCGAATCGCTCTCGCGTACCGTCCTTCTTCACCACCATATACGGAATCTCGTCAATCCGCTCGTAGCTGGTGAACCTCCGTCCGCAGTCCTGGCACTCGCGACGACGCCGGATGACCTCACCTTCCTTGCTCTCTCGCGAGTCGACGACCTTGTCACCGAGGTGACCGCAGAATGGGCACTTCACCTGTTCTCCCCCCTCTTCATGACCTGCTCGTCATCGGCCGCCGCGGGTCCGACTGGCGTCTGTTCACCCTCCGCCGAAGGCGTGCTGCTGAGCGCTCCCTTATCGAACCCGTCGGCCATCTCACCCGATGACGCCAGATTCACGGCACTTCGAAACGTCAAACCGTCGCGCGCCATCAAGACAATCCCGAGCAGCGTCACCGGCCCAAACGACACCGCGTGCAGCACCAGTGCCGCACCGACCGCCGCGTCGACCGGCGCAGCATAGAAGCTGGTCACGCCGACCTGAACGGCGGCATGGAACCCACCGACTCCGGCGGGGGTGGGCACCGCCACTCCGAGCACCATCAGCACCATCAACAACAGCGACCCGCCCGGCGGCAACGCAATCCCGAAGGCGTGGCAGACGCACCACGCCGAGACGCACACACACAACCACAACGGAAACGACCAGGCGAAGGCGCGCACGAACCGACCCGGTTGACGGGCAATACCAAGACCGGCACTGAATCTAGTCACGAAACGCCCCACCGACGCCCCGATCCACAGCGGTAACCGACGCTCGATCTGCGCCACAACCGCAGCAACGCGGTCCGGCGAGCGGGCCGCGGCCACGATTACCCCCAACGCGATTCCGGCCCCACTCGCGGCGACCAGCCCGCCCACCTTGAGCGCGGCCAATAACTGCGGGCTGGTGTCCCGCAGATCGCCCGCGAAGAACACCAGAAAGAGACCAAACAGGAGCACCACCGCAATCAGGTCCAGCAGACGCTCCAACACGATCGTCGCCAGCGCCGCGCTCGCGCTCAACCGCTCGCGCCGTGCCAGCAGATACGGCCGTAGGAGCTCTCCCAACCGGCCCGGCAACACGGCCGTTGTGGCGAAGCCGATGACGGTTGCTCGCGCCGCCGGGGCGAACCCGACCTGACCGATTGGCGCTAGCAGGCGCTGCCACCGTCCAACTCGCACCACATAGGACACCGAAATCGCGCCGATCCCGGCGATCACCAGATCGAGTCTCGCGCGGCGGATCTCCGACCACACTGACGCGAGGTCAGCGCTCCTGAGAAAAAACGCCATGAGCGCGACGGTGAGCGCGATGATGAACGCCGTGCGAAGGTGGCCGCGCATATGACTTGACGGTTCGACTCCAACCCAGACTTATGAGCCTGCCAGCATCAGGACCATGAGAGATGCGGAGCGGCGATTCTTTGACACGGCCGAGCCATGAGGTGCGGGATGGAATCATCCCGTTCGAGACAAGACCGAACGAGCGATTCGACTGTACTACAACGCAGGCAGTTCCTCGCCGGCGACACGACATTTTCTCTCTTGCCGCGCGCGCACGTCTTCTGTAAGCTATGCGCTCCTATCGCTCGTAACGAGAAACGCTGTGACGTCCGCCCCCGCGATCTTCGAAACCTCCCTCCTGGGTCTCACTCCACAGCGGCGCGGCAAGGTTCGAGATCTTTACGTCGTGAACGATCACCTCTTGATGGTTGCGACCGATCGCATCTCAGCCTACGACCTGGTGCTCGGATCGACGATTCCTGACAAGGGCAGGGTCTTGACGCAACTCTCGGCGTTCTGGTTTGCGCGCACGGGCGACATCGTACCGAATCACTTCGTTTCGACGACACCCGACGACTACCCGGACGTCTGTCGCCCGCACGCCGACCTGCTGCGCGGACGGTCGATGCTGGTGCGGCCAACCGAACCTATACCGGTCGAGTGTGTCGCCCGCGGATACCTCGCTGGTTCTGGATGGGCCGACTACCAGCGCACAGGGACGGTGTGTGGCGTCTCGCTGCCAACCGGGCTGCGGCAATCCGACCGGTTACCAGCACCGATCTTCACACCCGCCACCAAAGCTACGACCGGTCATGACGAGAACATCACCGAGGCGCAGGCTGCCGAGCTCGTTGGGCTCAAGCTGATGGCCAAACTGCGAGACCTGACGATCGCCCTGTACGCGCATGGCGCGACGCACGCCGAGTCATGCGGCATCATCGTCGCCGACACCAAGTTCGAGTTCGGTGTCGTCCGCGATGCGGCACGCAGCAGCAAGACCGGTGAGGACCTCTCGGACGGCGACGAGATCGTGTTGATCGACGAGATCCTCACACCGGACTCGTCCCGCTTCTGGCCCCGGGACACCTATCGTCCCGGCGTCGCGCAACCCAGCTTCGACAAGCAGTTCGTGCGCGACCATCTGGACGCGGTGAACTGGGACCGAAAACCGCCCGCGCCAGCGTTGCCAGACACCGTGGTGACCCGGACTCGAGACAAGTATCTCGAGGCCTTCCGTTTGCTGACCGGCCGCGTCCTCGATTGACGCCCGCTCCGATGAGGGAACGAGAGTGCGTGATCAGCTAAATCGGTTGGTCGATGAAATGGTCTCCAAAGGAATCTTGTACGACGATGCCCGTCAGGAATTCGAGCGTCGGTTCATCAGCCGGGCGCTTGCGCGCTCCAAGGGGAACTTCGGCCGAGCCGCCAAGATGATCGGCATCCACCGGAATACTCTCAGCCGCAAGGTCTCAGAATATCGTCTCAAGCGCACCGGCTAGCCGCGCAGCGTCTGTCCAGCATGGTCGAGAGCAGCGCGTCAAACCGCCCTGTTGACACTTTAGACGTAGCCTCGTTAGAATTAGCACTCGGCTATTGAGAGTGCTACCTCTCGCCGGTTAACCCCTCTTTTTTGGGGGGTCTTCTTCAACATATCAAGGGAGTCGGACACGCCATGGCAATCAAGGTACGACCACTTCACGACCGCATCATCGTCCAGCGCTTGGAGGAGGAAGAGCAGCAGGTCGGCGGCATCATCATCCCGGACACGGCCAAGGAGAAGCCACAGCAAGGCAAGATCATGGCCGTCGGGAAGGGCAAGGTCAAAGAGGACGGCGGCATCCAGCCTATGGATGTCAAGGACGGCGACACGATCCTGTTCGGGAAGTACTCGGGACAGGAGATCAAGCTCGACGGCGAAGATTACCTGATCATGCGCGAGGACGAGGTCCTGGGCGTCGTGAACAAGGAGTAGCCCCTGACATAACTGACATAACACGACCCGGCACCGGCGGCCCCGCCAGACCGAGGACACGGGACGGGGGGCACCCCGGACGGACTGATTTAGTGATTGGAGCAGATCAACATGGCAAAGCAGATTGTCTACAGTGAAGGGGCGAGACAGAAGATCCTCGCCGGCATCGACCAGTTGGCCAACTGCGTCAAGGTGACGCTGGGTCCGAAGGGTCGCAACGTCGTCCTCGACAAGAAGTTCGGTTCCCCCACGATCACCAAGGACGGCGTGACCGTCGCCAAGGAGATCGAGCTCCAGGACGGCCTTGAGAACATGGGTGCCCAGATGGTGCGCGAGGTGGCAAGTAAGACCTCCGACATCGCCGGTGACGGCACGACGACGGCGACCGTCCTGGCCCAGTCTATCTATCGCGAAGGGGCCAAGAACGTGGTGGCCGGCGCGAACCCGATGGAAGTCAAGCGTGGCATCGAGCAAGCGGTCGCGGCAGTGGTCGGGAACCTCGAGAAGCTGTCTCGGGCCGTCAGTGGCGACATGATCGCCCAGGTCGGTCAGATTTCCGCGAACAACGACGAGACCATCGGCCGGATCATCGCCGAGGCGATGGACAAGGTCGGCAAGGACGGCGTGATCACGGTCGAAGAGGCTCGCACGCTCGAAACCTCGCTCGAGGTGGTCGAGGGCATGCAGTTCGACCGTGGCTATCTCTCGCCCTACTTCGTCACCGACGCAGAGCGCATGGAAGTTGTGCTCGAAAATCCGATCATCTTGATTCACGAGAAGAAGATCAGCTCGATGAAGGACCTGCTACCGTTGCTCGAGCAGGTCGCGCGGCTCAATCGGCCCCTGCTGATCGTGGCGGAGGACATCGAGGGCGAAGCGCTGGCCACGCTCGTGGTCAACAAACTGCGTGGCACCCTGCAGGGCGCGGCGGTCAAGGCGCCAGGGTTCGGCGACAGGCGTAAGGCGATGCTCGAGGACATCGCCGTGCTCACCGGCGGCAAGGCGATCACCGAAGACCTCGGCCTGAAGGTCGAGAACATCCGTGTCGAGGATCTCGGCAAAGCCAAGAAGGTCACGATCGACAAGGACAACACGACCATCGTCGAGGGTGAGGGCACGCACGCCGCCATCGAGGGTCGGGTCAAGCAGATCCGGACCCAGATCGAAGAGACGACATCGGACTACGACCGCGAGAAGCTCCAGGAACGGCTGGCGAAGCTCGTGGGTGGCGTGGCCGTCATCAAGGTCGGCGCAGCGACCGAGACCGAGATGAAGGAAAAGAAGGCGCGCGTCGAAGACGCGATGCATGCCACCAAGGCAGCGGTCGAGGAAGGTATCGTCCCGGGCGGCGGTGTCGCGTTATTGCGCAGCCAGGACGCGCTGGCCGACCTGAAGCTTTCGGGAGATAGGCAGATCGGCGTCAACATCATTCGGCGTGCGCTCGAGGAGCCGATGCGCTGGATCTCGACGAATGCCGGTCACGAGGGCTCGATCGTCGTCCAGAAGGTGCGCGAGCAGAAGGACACCGAGGATGGCTTCAACGCCCAAACCGAGATCTACGAGAACCTGGTCAAGGCAGGCGTCGTCGACCCGACCAAGGTGGTCCGCGCGGCGCTGCAGAACGCCAGCTCGATCGCCTCGTTGCTGCTGACAACCGAAGCGCTAGTCAGCGAGATCCCGGAGGATAAGAAGGAAGGCGGCATGCCGGGCGGCGGTGGCGGCATGGATGGTATGGGCGGCATGGGCGGCATGGGCGGCATGATGTAAGCGCTCGTGCATCTGGCGGGCAGGCCCGATCGTACCGCCCGCCAGCACCGTCTCACGTCGAAGGGGGCGAGCACCGTCAGGTGCTCGCCCCCTTTCTCTTTCTCCGAAAAGCGCGGCTGTTCTACCGCAACGTGAAGCTGAGCTCGATCGTGACGAGCACGGCGACCGGCTCACCGAAGCGTGAGCCGGGACGGAACCGCCACTGCTTCGCCGCCTTGATCGCCTCCTCGTCGAGCCCGAAGTTCCGGTCCAGGGACCGAAGGACGGTCACGTCGCCAACTGTCCCGTCGGGCAGGACGACCGCCTGGATCAGGACAATCCCCTGGACCTTGGCCCGCATCGCTTCCGCCGTATATTTGGGTGTTACTTCCCGGAGGAGCTGCGGGCTTTCGACCCCGTTGCCAGGCCGATAGACACCACCGCCAGTGCCACCGCCCTGCCCTGGTCCCAGTCCATCACCCTGCCCCGGTCCGATGCCACCGCCGTCGCCCTCGCCGGCACCGCCGCCAGTACCGCTTCCTGCGGAGTTCAGCGCACGAGCCATCAGCCCTTCTAGCAGCCCGGCACGGGTCTGTTGCGCCGCCGCCATCGGAAGCGCGGAGAGCCGCATGTTCTGCGACTCGAGCGGCTGCTCCTGTGGCTCTGGCTCCACCTCGGGCGGCGCCTCGACCTCTTCTGGCAACTCGATCGGCACGCTCAGGGCGTCTTCACCAGCCACCTCGACCTGTTGCGGCATCTCGAGCGATTCATTGCCGCCACCACCGCCGCCACCGCCAGGACCCACCTCTGGAATCCAGACGATGTCGTAGTTGGTCCGCTCGACCTCGAAGAACTCTTCGGTCGCCGGCGCAGCGCGGATCAGGAGGGCAATGAAGACGGCCAAGATTGCATGGCTGACGAGCGAGGCGCCGAGCGCCCCGCGAATCCGCTCGCGCTGCACGGCGAGGAACGGAGCATAGTCGCGCCCGACGTCAGGGCTGATCGACAGCCAGTCGCCGGCCTCACCCGCCGGGATTGGACCCGCCCAGTGACCGAACTTGCGGGCACCCGCCGCCCGGCGCTTGCGTCTGCGCCGTTCAGGCGGCGTATACGGCTTGTGGCCGGGCGGGAACGGAATGTTGCCGAGGCTCAGGCCGTTCACGCGTCGCGCTCCCTCCTGACTGTTCCGTTGTCAACCACGCTCACAAACCGCTATCTGCAAAGTCGGTGCCTGTTATGCGCACCGCCCACGCACGTCGTGTTGCTCAGCGCAACCTTCTGAGTACCAAAGCGTTACGGCACATCGACAGCCCCGAACGCATTGACGTGCCCCAAAGCACTGCTCTTCACTGCCCGCTGCAGGTAGCAGCATCGCTCGCATTCTTAGACGCAGCGACGAGTCGTTTAGACTCGCCCCGCCCAAGCACCGATGGCAGCGTTACCCCCACCGTAGGCGAACATCACCGCCAAGGCGTCGGCCGCCCGCGGCTCACTGTGGACTCCGATCAACACGCCGCCCCGCGCAGTCAGTGTCTCGAAAATGAAACCGTCGTGAGGCTGAAATCCGGCACGGCGCATCGTGGCCGCCACGCCGACCCGGTCCAGATCCCTTGCCCGTCCCTGTATCGCCCCCACGAGCGGTCCATGCGCCACCACCGGCCCGATTCTGACGATGTCCAGCTTGACGCCGTCGACACCAAACGTCTCGTGCAACAGGCTCGCCGCCTCCGGAGTCTCCTTGCTGACAAGCGACAAGGCATCCGACGGGAAGCCTTTGTTCGCGAGCGCTTCGAGCCCCCGTTGGGCCCACTCGACATCGGGAAACACGCCGACCGTGAAACACTGTCGCTCTACGTCGTCCATTCCACTCCTCACGCAACGGTCCGCTGGATGCGCGCCCGGCACACCGAGCTGACGCACACGCGCCGCGGTAATTCTAGTCTACCGACTTCTGCTGGTCATTGGCAAAATCCAGAAGCCCTCGAGAATCGGGGTCCGGGGAGCCTCACCTTCTGGACGCTGATAAAGCATCCATCCCTTCTGACTTCTGACTCTTTGGGATCTCACAACACGATCCGCTGCTGCCCGACACGCCGGGTAACCCGCTCGCGATCCAGATACTCGAGCAACGGAATGGCGAACTTGCGGCTGATCCCGTAACGATCCTTGAAAGTGCCGACGTCAATCGTGACGGGTGTCACGCCTTCGCTCGACGTCTTGAGCCCTACCACGTCCCGCTTGAGCGTGTTCAACGCCGCGATGTCGAACACGAGCGATCCGATGCGCGCCACGCGCTCCTGACGCACCATCAGCTTCAACACGCGTTCGAGCACCGCCACGTCGCACCCAACCTGCTCACGAATCGCCCCCTGGCCCGGCGGTCGTAACCCGGCATCGGCCAGTAGCTGCTGCACCGCCTCACTGGTTCGCATCTCCTCGGGCGACAGCGTCACCTGATGGCTGACCAGCGCCAAATGACCACGCGCCAGCAGGCGACCGTCTCCGACCAGTTGCTCGAGCACCGCATCGAACACCGCCGGCGGTCCGTGCCTGAACAGCCGCTCGCGGGCTTCTTCGCGCGGTAGCCCCTCACTCAAAGGGTGGGAATCATGAAAGTCCGACACCAGGGCGATCAAACGGTCGCCGACCTCAACCAACGCGGCGGTATCAACAACGAGGTCCCCGATGCGACGCGCGCTGCCAGACGCAACCAGCCGGTCTGTGACGGCGCCAACCGCCTCGGCGGACACACCCGCCCGCGTCGTCAACGCCGCCAGCGGCAGCCCGACGACCCCACGCTCGCCAACCAGCACACCCAGGGCCCTATCCCGAGCCGCGGGATCGGCCCCCGACACCCCATCGAGTAGCCGCTCCAGCCGACGGCGCGCCGCGGCGGTGCGGATCCCACCACGAGGCGGCAGCGGATCAAGCACCCTCCCCCCTGCGATGGTCAGCGGTGGCGAGTACGCCCGCAGGATAAATCGGTCCCCGCCAGTCAGCACGGCAGCGCCCTCCAGGCGCAACCGCACGAAGGCGCGGCCACCCGGCGGGAGCTCTGCCGGGGCATCACCGACGATGGCCAGTTCGCCGAGCCCGGGCCCTAGCGCAACCCGACCGAGCACTTCGCTCGTGCCCTGATGGAATCGAATACGCGCCCCGTGTTTCAACCGGCGTGCCGACTCCAACAGGTCGACTACCGCATCGATGCATCGCGTCGCCTCGAAGCACCCGGGTGTCACCGCAGCGTCGCCCCTGGCAATCTCCGACACGTCGACCCCGGAGAGGTTGGCCGCCACGCGTTGCCCGGCCACCGCCACCGGCTGCGCGGTGCCGTGCACCTGCAGTCCACGCACTTTGATATCGCGACCGGAGGGCAGCACGGTCAGCGCGTCATCCAACGCAACCCGGCCTGACACCAATGTCCCCGTCACGACGGTACCGAAACCTTTGACGGAGAATGCGCGGTCGATCGGCAAACGGACCGCCCCGCGCGGTGTACGGCGGGCGGCCCGACTCGCCATTTCGATTAGCGCGCGCCGGACGTCAGCCACCCCTGTGCCCGTCCGAGCGGAAACCGGCACGACCGCGGCCGTCTCGAGAAACGACCCGGCCACTAGCTCTGCCGTCTCGAGCCGGACCAGCTCCACGGTGTCGGCATCGACGAGGTCCGTTTTGGTCAACGCCACGACGCCGCCCGACACGCCGAGCAGGCAGCAGATGTCGAAGTGCTCGCGGGTCTGCGGCATCACCGATTCGTCGGCGGCGACGACGAGCAAGACGCCATCGATGCCGCTCGCGCCTGCGAGCATGTTCTTGACGAATCGCTCGTGCCCGGGCACGTCCACAAACGCGAGCTGCGTGTCTCCCTCCGCCAGATGCGCGAACCCGAGATCGATGGTGATGCCCCGCAACTTCTCTTCTTTCAAGCGGTCCGGATCGGTGCCGGTCAGCGCTTCGACGAGCGCGCTCTTGCCATGGTCGATGTGCCCGGCCGTGCCGACAACGACATACCGTGTCACGCTGTCCCCCGAACTACCGGCGTGTCCGACCACCTCGGCCGCCACGACCGCCGCCACGAGGGACACGCGCGCGCCGCGTGACACGGCTCCGCTGCGGCCCCCGATTCCGCTCCGATTTCCGCACGGCCTCGAGGATCGCGACAATCCCCAGATCGATCTGACGACGCTCGGTATCCACGCGAACGACCTGCACGTTCACCGTGTCGCCCAGTCGGTAGGTCTTCCCCGTGTTCTCCCCGAACAATGCGTGGTCGCTGTCCAGAAACCGATAGTAGTCGTCCGCCATGCTCGAAATGTGCACCAGGCCTTCGACGAAATGCTCGACCAGCTCCACGAACAGCCCGAACCCGGTCACCCCGGTCACGTAACCGGTGAACTCATCGCCGACCTTGTCCGTCATGAACCGGACCTTCTTCCACTGGACGATCTCCCGCTCGGCCTCCTCTGCCCTGCGCTCCATGGCCGATGTATGCCGCCCGATATCCGGCAGCTCGTCAGTCAATTCCTCCACGCGTTCCACCGACGGGCCGCCTTCCCGAGACTCGCGCAACAGCCGGTGCACGACGAGATCCGGGTATCGGCGAATCGGCGACGTAAAGTGCGTGTAGGTCTCCGACGCCAGGCCGAAGTGGCCGATGTTGACCGCATCGTATTGCGCCTTCTGCATGGTACGGAGCATCAGCAGAGCCACCGGACGCTCCTCGGGCTGTCCATGCAGACGCTTCAGGAGCTGCTGGAAATGCCGTGGACGCACACGACCGGCAGGCGCCCCGAGTCCGTATCCAAGCGAGACCGTGAAGGCATCAAAATCCGCGACCTTGGCCGGATCCGGAGGCTCGTGGACGCGAAACAGCGCCGGCAGCTCGCTGTCTCGGAGATGACGGGCAACCGTCTCGTTGGCTGCCAGCATGAACTCCTCGATGATGCGATGCGCTACGTTGCGGTCTGCCGCTACGATGTCCTCGACCATTCCCGCCTCGTCGAGCACCAACTGCGTGGCCTTGAGGTCGAAGTCGATCGATCCCCGCCGAACGCGACGGGCGTTGAGACGCCGGTACACCGTGTCCATGAGGCCGAACAGCGGCACCAGCTCCGCGTATTGGCGTCGTGTGTCCGGATCGCGTCGAGTCAAGATGGCTTCGACCTCGGTGTAGGTCATGCGCGCGTCTGAGCAAATCACGCCGTCGTGCAGCTCGTACCGCAGCACCGCGCCATGGCGGTCCACCTCCATCAGGCAGGACTGGACGAGCCGGTCGACGCCGGGTTTCAAGCTGCACAGCCCGGTCGCAAGCGGAGCCGGGAACATGTGGAGCGCGCGTTCGGGAAAATACACCGACGTCCCGCGTGTGTACGCCGCCTCGTCGAGTGCGCCGCCCTCCTTGACGTAGTGCGCTACATCGGCAATGTGCACCCCGAGCCAGTGGTGTCCGTTGGGCAACACCTCGAGCGTGATGGCATCATCGAAGTCTCGCGCCGTTTCGCCATCGATGGTCACGGTCAACACCGTTCGAAAGTCGGTTCTTCCCTTTAGGTCCCGCCGCTTGACCGCATCGCCCAACCGCTTGGCCTCGGCCACCACGGCAGGTTCGTGTGCCTCCGGGATCCGGTGTTTCCGGATGATGAGTGTCGTGTCTACGCCCGGGTCGCCCAGCACGCCGATGACCTCGATGATGCGACCGATCGGGTTGCGCGTCGCTGTGGGCCAGCGGTCTATCTCGACCACCACCATCTGACCGGAGCTGGCACCACCGGTCGCCCCGGCCGGAATCTGGACGTCCATGACCACCCGCTGGTCGAACGGCAACACGAACCCGACGCCGCTCGCGTCCACGTCGTAGCGACCGACGAGCTCCTGGTTGGCACGCTCGATGACCCTGACAATCCGCCCCTCGGGCCGACCGGCGACACGTTCAAGACGAATCGCAACCCGATCGCCGTGCATCGCCTGATGCAGGTTCACACCGGCCACGAAGATGTCGTCGCCTGCGCCCGCTGCGGCGTGCTCCGGCGCAACGAATCCGAATCCGCGCGGATTGACCTGCAACCGGCCCACCACCAGCCGCATCCGGTCGGCCAAACCGTAACGATTCCCCCGAATTCGAATCAGCTCGCCAGCTTCCACCAACTGTTTGATCCGCCGCCGAAACCGATACCGTTCTTCGTTGGGGATCGCCAGGACCCGCATCAGCTCTTTGATGGTGGCCGGATGACCGACGTGCTCCCGGATGCGCTCGACGACCTCACCGGCGCTCATCGCGGACTCAGCACGGTCAGCATTTCTCATCGCGTCACACCTCTCTCGCCCCGGCGGTCAGCACCACTTGGAGATCGCCGACATTGGTGCCGGTCGGCCCGGTCCGGACCAGATCGCCGAGCCGGTCGAAGTATGCATATGCATCGTTCTCACTCAGGTAGGCTGACGGCGGCGCCAGGGCGAGCGCGTGAGCGCGCCTCGCGGTGCTCGAATCCACCAACGCACCTGCCGCATCCGTGGGACCGTCGACCCCGTCGGTGCCGACACTGGCGAGCACCGCCGCGACGCCGAGCCGATACATTTCATCAACCGCTGCCAGAGCCAGCTCCTGGTTCCGGCCACCTCGCCCGCGACCCGTGACCGTGACGGTCGTCTCTCCCGACGACACCACGCAGGTCGGTCGGGTTCGCTGCCGCATCGTGGCGGCAACTCGACCGGGATGGTCGGCGCCGGCGACGCGCGCCTCCCCGACAACCGGGCTCTCTAGCGACGTCACCGCATAGCCCAGGTCTCGAGCAGCCGAGACCGCACCCGCCATCGCCTGTCGTCGGCTTCCGATCACTCGATACATTCTGCCAGGCTCCGCCACACCGCTGGTCTTCAACGTCTCAGGCAGACCGCCCTGGCAACCGTGTTCCAGTAGATCGAGTACCCGCGGGGGGATTCGGTCGCGGAGCCCTGCCCGACCGACGATAGCCGCAGCCTCAGCGAACGTGGTCTCGTCGGCCACCGTCGGACCAGATCCGATCACCGCCGGGTCGTCCTCCACGGGTCCCACGACGTCGGAGAGTGCCAACGTCAAAACGCGCCCGCGTGCCGCCAACGCCAGCCGGCCGCCCTTGATCGCCGAAAGATGCTTCCGCACGCAGTTGAGCTCATGAATCGGCGCACCTGAGGCAAGCAGCGTCCGGGTCGCGTCGATCTTCTCTTCGAGCGTGACACCCTCGAGCGGCACCGCCAGCAGCGCCGAGGCCCCACCCGACAGCAACACCACGAGACAGCCAGACGGTGACATGTCCGCTGCACACCGCAGGGCTACGCGCCCGGCCTCGAGGCTGGCGCCGTCCGGCAAGGGATGCCCCCCAGTGTGCCACTGGGTCGCCGCCGGCACAGACTCCCCAGGGCCAGGTCCCACGGCGACACTCATCGCAATGGGATAGCTCGACGTGGCCAGGAACCCCCGCAACATTCCAGCCGCCGCCTTGCCGGCAGCGAGGAGGGTCACCGGCCCGTCGCCGACGAAATCTCGCACCTCGGGCTCTCGAAGCGCTCGCTGAACCAGCCGAGACGGCGCAACGGCACCGATCGCGGCCTCAATGATCTCGTGTGTCTGCCGGCGAAGAAGCGAAAGCGACCTGGGCAGGGATGACAGGGTCAGTGGGTATTGGTCGGGTCCGACCAGGCGGAGAGTTTCGTCACACCGTCAAACGTGTGTAGCAGACGGCTGACCACCAAATCGACGTCGGCGTCATCCTGCGCGCACAACTCATCGACACGGGCCATGACGCGCCGCAACGCGGCCTCCATCTCGGTGATCGTACACTCGGAGTACGACTCGCGCTGCCGCTGAAGACACTCCTGATGTTTCTGGAATTCTTCTCGGTAGAAGTTGACGCGAATACTGTCCACTGCGGTTAACAGGGACGGGTGCGCGTCGACGTGCAGGCGACTGAAATTACGATTTGTCCGCGGCATGAACTTGCGAGTTTCCAGTGTATCTGCGTGGCTTCACCGTTGTCAACGGCGCGATGCCTCATGCGGTCTTTGGACGGTCGCGGGTACCCCGGGCCGCAACCAGACCGCCCACACACCCCACAGCCATCCCGCCGACCACCAGCAGAAATCCCATCGCGGGTGGCAAGAAACGCAGCGTGCCGACACCAAGTACCAGTGCGAACGTCTCACCGTACCACGATTCGGCGATCGAGAACCCGACACCGAGCACCACGAGCGCCGCGACGGTACCGATGTCGCCTTGCAATACCCCCTCGAGGACGAAGGGTCCGCGCACGTAGGCGAGCGGTGCGCCAACCAACTGCATGATTTCGATCTCGTCCCGCCGGGCGAAACAGGCCAGCCGGATGACGTTGGCGACCGTCAAGGCGGCAGCCACGACCAGCACCAGAGCAACGACGAGCCCGACGCCGCGTAGCAGGTTAACCGCCGTGGTCAGTCGCTCGATCCATGTCTGGTCGAATCGCACCTCCTCGACACCGGTCGCGCCCCGCAGCTCAGTGGCAAACCGCTCCACGGCGGCCGCGTCATCGAGATTCGGTTCCAGGCGCGCCTCAAACGACGCCGGAAACGGATTCGACGCCACCTGTTCGACGACGCCACTCAAATCGGCGAAGTCCCGCCGAAAGCGGGACAACGCCTGGGCCTTCGACACAAACTCATGGCCACCGACCAGGTCGCTCTCGACCAATGTCTGCTCGATCGCTGCTCGCGCCTTCGGTGTCACATCGTCTTGCAGGAAGACGGACATCTCGGCCGCCGCGGCCCACTGGACCAACAGGCGCTCGACATTCCAACTCACCAGCAGGAGGGCTCCGAGCACCACCAGCGCAGCGGCAATCGTGGCCACCGACAGCGAACTAGAACGCCGCCCCCGCCAGAGGCTCGTCATCGCCTGCTCGAAGCTGTAGCGCAGGGCTCTCACATCCTCATCCCGTAATAGGACTCGTCGCCGATCGCTGGCGTCTCTTCGGTGATCACGCCGTGTTCCAGCATGGTCGCCCTGCAGCCCACTTGACGGATCAGCTCGCGATCGTGCGTCGCCACGACGACCGTCGTGCCGCCGGCGTTAATCTCCCTGAACAGGTTCATGATTTCCAGTGCCAGGTCGGGATCGAGGTTTCCGGTCGGTTCGTCGGCCAGTACCATCATCGGATCGTTGATGAGCGCACGTGCAATCGCCGCCCGCTGCTGCTCGCCACCCGACAACTCTGACGGGTAGTGGGCTTGATCCGATTTCGTGGACGCTTTCCGAAAGGCGGATACGATGTCCACGATGGCAGCACAGACAGGCACGCGCCGAGCACGGCGCC
>PBRZ01000073.1 GCA_002726085.1 Acidobacteriota bacterium | reverse complement strand
TACATATGAACTTCGCTCTCTCTTAACAAGTGGAACGGCCGCAGGGGGCGGGTCAGAAACGCCTGCGTCGGCGCGCGGCAATGCGCGCCCCGCGGGCCCGGCGTGGGGCTGAGGGGGCCCGCCTGGGGTTCGGGGCGAAGCCCCGACTAGGGATGACAACACCGGCTACAGCCGGGTCCGGGAGGAACCGACATGACGTGCTCACAGGTCCAGGCACTGATCAACGCCAGACCACTTGCCGAGTTCCACACGACGCAGCTCGAAGGGGCCGAGCGTCACGCCCGCGACTGCGTCACGTGTGGACCAGCGCTGGCGGCGGCCCGCGCCTTGGAGCTCGAGCTGGCCGGGCTACCGGAGCTCCCGCTGCCGGCCGGGCTGACTGCCGGCATCGTCGCAGCCATCGCGCGTCTCGACGACGGACCGACGTTCCGCCACGTCACCGCGGCACCGGCCGCCGCCGCCCGACGGGATCGTGCGAGATGGTCAGCGGTGCTGGCTGGCATCGCCATCGGCGTCGGAGTCCTGGTCTACCGTGTGCTGACCGGCGAGATCGCACTCAACGTGACGTCGACTCGGCTCGGAGGCTGGGGGGAGCGCCTCACCGACATCCCGACGGCGACACCGGGTGTGATCCTCGCGGCGGGACTGCTGCTCTATCTCGCGGGATTGCTGGCGCCAGTCAACAGCACCGACACGCACCGCAAGGGGCCGAACGGCTAGAACGTCACCGTGGACGCTCGACGGCATTGTCAAGTTGAGGCGGCAGCTGGCAGTGTGCGGGGATGAACAGCCACGCGCCCAGCCGCCAGGGATGCCGATTCCCGCTCGAAATCAGCGGTCACGCAATCAGGCTCGCGATCTGCTCGAAATCGCTTCGCGCGCAGCGAAGACCGCGGTAGGCTGTCCACGTGTTGGTGCAATTGGTGCTGAGCGCTCCCCCGCATACGATGGAGCGGTACCGCTGCCGTCGGCCCGACGTCGCTTGAAACGTGTCGACATCGTTGGTGGTGAAGCTGTCGCGAGTGGTCGAAGAACGGGGTCATGTCAACGAGGGGGCGCTGATGCTTCCTATCGACATTCGGATTGAGGTAAGACACATGAATGGTCGTCTACTGGTCGTCGTGCTCGCGGTGATCCTCCTGCTCGCGTGGGCTCCCGCAACGGCCCAAGTCGCTGATGTCACCCCGGTGACCGAGGCGATGCTCCATGACCCGGATCCGGCCGACTGGCTGAACTGGCGCCGTACGCTCGACGGCTGGGGCCACAGTCCGCTCGACCAGATCACGACGGAGAACGCCGAGGATCTACACCTCGTCTGGAGCTGGGCGCTCGATGCGGGAGCCCAGCAGACCACTCCGTTGGTGCATGACGGGGTGATGTACATCGCGAACCCCGGTGACGTGGTGCAGGCCCTGGATGCCGCCACCGGTGAGCTGCTCTGGGAGTACAGCCGCGAAGTCGAGGAAACAGGGAGCGGAGCTGGTGGGCCGCGACGGGTGCGGGGGCCTCGGAACATCGCGATCTACGAGGACAAGATCTACCTCAACACCAACGACGCGCACGTCGTCGCCATCGACTCCCGTAGCGGCGAGGAAGCGTGGGACACCGATGTCGGGGGCGGAGCCGGGTATCAGTACACGAGTGGGTCGATCATCGCCGACGGCCAGGTCGTGTCAGGTTTGACCGGATGCGGCCGGTATCGTGACGATTCCTGTTACATCGTCGCGCTCGATGCCCGGACCGGCCAGGAGGCTTGGCGCACCTCCACCATCGCTCGCCCCGGCGAGCGGGGCGGCGACACGTGGGGCGATTTGCCGCTGATGTTCCGGGCCGGTGGCGACGCCTGGATTCCGGGGAGCTACGACCCGGTGACGAAAACCGTGTTCTTCGGGACGGCCCAGGCCAAGCCGTGGGCCCGCACCGTGCGCGGTACCGACGGTGAGGCCCTCTACACGAACTCGACGTTGGCGCTCGATACGGCGACCGGAGAAATGAAGTGGTATTACCAGCACCTGCCTGGTGAGTCCCATGACATGGATGAGGTGTTCGAGCGAATCCTCGTCGAGTACGACGGTCGACGCTCGGTCTTCACCATGGGAAAGCTCGGCGTCCTGTGGGAGCTCGACCTCGAGACCGGCGGCTTCCGAAGCGCGCGCGACATCGGGTATCAGTCGCTGATCGATCTGGACCCGGTCACGGGCACGGTGACCTACCGAGACGGCATGCTCCAAGAGATTGGCGAGGAAATCCACTGGTGCCCGAGCACCGCCGGTTTCAAGAGCTGGCGGGCGATGTCGTATCACCCAGAAGCCGAGGCCTTCTACATCCCGCTCAACCTGAACTGCGAAACCGGAACCTTCGGCCCGGTCGAACGGCGTGCAGGTGGTGGGGGCGCCGGTCCGGTGCGGCGAACGAACCACTTCCATCCCGACAGCCCGGACCACCTCGGTGAGCTTCTGGCTCTGAGCATGCGGACTGGCGAGGTGCTGTGGCGGCATCGGACACGGACGCCGATCAACAGCGCCGCGTTGACCACCGCGGGCGGCATTGTCGTGGCCGGAGACTGGGACCGCCATTTGTACGTTCATGACGCGACCAATGGCGAAATTCTGTGGCAAACGAGGTTGCCGACGTCGATCCAAGGATTTCCGATCTCCTACGCCGTCGACGGACGACAGTATCTGGCGGTGCCGGTCGGTGCCGGTGGGGCGAGCTGGGGAACCTTGCTGCCTAGTGAGCTGACGCCGGAGAAGCGGATTCCACGGGCTGGGAACGGCGTGTTTGTCTTCGCGCTCCCGGAGTAGGCAACGCTCCTGGGCGTTGGAATGGCGACGTCATCGACATCCTCGTCCAGTCCCGACGCAATCGCGCGTCGTGCAGTCTGCGGGTCTTGGGTCAGGGGTTACAATCGTGGTGACAGTTGGGGGGCTAGAGAGTTCATGACGTTCCTCGTGCCGCGCGGCGCGGCGCCGCGGGAGCGAGAACCGAAGGAGGGTGGCATGCGCAGTCGAGTCCCGGTAGTTGTTGGCGCAGTCGTCGTCGTAGCCGTGGCGCTGCTGCCGGCCGTAGCCGCCGGGGTCCAGGACCTCCCCAGGACGCCTGCCGGCCGTCCGGACCTGTCGGGCAACTACGACACGGCGACGCTCACCCCCTTGCAGCGGCCACGCGAGTATGCCGACAGGGCGACGCTGACCGACGAAGAAGTGGCGGCGATCGTCGCGCGGGAGCCCGACGCACTCGCCGAGACATTTGGCATTCCCACTGACCGGAACGACGACGGCCACGTTCCGCAAGAGGCGCCGCCGGTCGGGGGCGACGGGTCGAGCGGCGCGGCGGGCAACGTCGGCGGCTACAACACATTCTGGATGGATCGCGGCACCTCGCCTTTTCAGATCAACGGCGAGTGGCGCACGTCGATCATCGTCGACCCACCGAACGGGCGGCAGCCGCCACGGACGGCCGAGGCACAGGCGCGCGCGGCGGCGCGCGCTGGGTCCCGCCGCCCCAACACCGGCACCGCGTGGTGGCTCGAGAACGACCTCGACGCGCCGGGCCCATATGACGACATGGAGCGGCGCCCCCGGACGGAGCGCTGTCTCGTCTCCGGCGGGAGTTCCGGTCCCCCGATGCTGACGAGCCTCTACAACAACCTGAGGCGGATCGTGCAGACCGAGGACCACGTGATGATTCTCGTCGAGATGATGCACGACGCCCGCATCGTCCGGATGAACCAGCCGCACGTGTCGCCGGACATCAGGAGCTGGCTCGGTGATTCGGTCGGCCGCTGGGAAGGCGACACGCTGGTGGTCGACACGACGAACTTCAAGGACACGCCTGGCCTCGGCGGGGCGTCGCGGAATCTGCACGTCGTCGAGCGCTTCTCGCGCATCGACGCCGACACCCTCCTCTACCAGTTCACGGTCGACGACCCGACCGTCTGGACGGCACCGTGGAGTGGCGAGTATGTCTGGCCGGCGACCGACGGTCGCGTCTTCGAGTACGCCTGCCACGAGGCGAACTACTCGTTCGGGGGCATTCTCCGAGGCGCGCGGATTCTCGAGGCTGACGCCCGGGCGGCGGCCGAGTCGCGGTAGCGGCCGTCTCCGGGCGCGACCAGCGCGCCGCTGAACCTGGTTGCATCGCCAGGTTCCAGCGGCACGACTGCCTCAGTCGCCTTCCGGCAGGCGGAACACGAACAGATTGTTCCCCTGGCTCGGCCGGAGCTCCGGGGTCAGGTTGTTGAACCGCACGGTGCCGGTGCTCACGGCGACATACTGCCGGCCGTCGACCGCATAGCTGATCGGGTAGCCGCTGACCGAGGACCCGAGGTTTACCTCCCAGAGCACCTCGCCCGTCTCGTGATCCAGGGCGCGGAACCGACCGTTGATGTCCCCACCGAACACCAGCCCCCCGCCGGTGGCGACGAGCGACATGGTGGCGGCGCGCTGCGTGTAGATCCAGCTCGTCGCGCCGGTCTCGGCTGAGATCGCATGCACCGTCCCGACCTGGTCGGTGCCCGGGGCAATCTCGGACCGGAAGACGAGGGCATAGATACTGGTGCTTTCCGGGCCCTGGGACATCATCCGCGCGCACACGTTTCGCAGCGGGTAGTACATCGTGTTGGTCAGCGGGCTGTAGGCGCCAGCCTCCCAGTCCTTGCCCCCGCTGGCGTTCGGACAGACCATCACGTCCTGCCCCGGGCTGGAGAACACGACCTCCGAGTTCTCGGTCACGGCTCCGGTGGCGCCGTCGATGGCGGTGATCACGTTCTGGGTGATGGTCGGCGTGGCCCAGAGGAACTCGCCGGTCTCCCGGTCGAGGGTGTACACCACGCCGGTCTTGCCGGGGATGCCGGTCATCACCTTCCGTACCTCCCCCGGCCGGAGACGAGGGTTGATCCAGCTCACGGCGCTCGGATCGGGCGCCACGACGGTGTCGACCAGCAGCCGCTCGAACGGATGGTCGAGGTCCCAGTGGTCGATCAGGTGCTGGTAGTACCAGACGATCTCGCCGGTGTCGGCGTCGAGCGCGAGCGTGGAGTTGTGGTAGAGGTGCGCGTTGTCGGTGCCGCCGATCAGAAACTTCGGGGCCGGGGAGGTCACGGAAGTCCCGATGTAGATGAGGTTCAGTTCCGGGTCGTAGCTGGGCACCATCCAGGTGCCCACGTGTCTGCGGTCCTCGAACGGCACCGCGCCCCAGGTGTCGCCGCCAGGCTCGCCGGGCCGGGGGATGGTGCGTCGGCGCCACAGCTCGGCGCCCGTCCGGGCGTCGTGCGCCGTGATGACACAGGCGTCCGGCCCGCCGACCGGCATGCAGCTCCGCCCGGTGATCACCTTGCCGTTGGCGATGATCGGTCCGGAGGACTGCATGGCGGGATGGGTCTGGTAGTTCAGCACTTCGGTGTCCCACACCAACTCGCCGGTGCGCGCGTCGAGCGCGAAGACATGGTCGTCGACGCTCGTGTCGATGATGAGGTTGTCGTAGATGGCGAGGTTGCGGTTGTTCTCCCACAGGTCGGCGTAGAAGAACTCATCGACGTCGTCGGGCACCTCACGGCGATGCTCCCAGACGAGGTCTCCGGTCACGGCATCGATCGCCTGGATGACGTCGGCCGGATTCGGCATGTACAGCACGCCGTCGTAGACCAGCGGGGTCCCCTGCTGGCGGCCCGCCGTCATGGCGCGCGACCAGACCATTCGCAGCTCGTCCACGTTGTCACGGTCGATCTGGTCGAGCGGGCTGTACCCCCAGCTGTCGAGCGTGCGGCGCCACATCAGCCAGTCGTCCGGCGAGGGGGCCTGGAGCATCGCGTCGGTGACCGGCTCGAACTGCCGCTCCTGCGCGTTCGCCGCGGCCGCCCCGACCAGCACGGCCAACGCCACGCTGACGCCTGCGCGGTTCTGCCTTCGACGCATGACACTCCTTCCGGGGGCCTGTCCGCTCCGGGACGAAGCAGATGTCAAATCCCCCTCAATGCCGCCGTCCCGCCCCAGGCCGGCGTTGGTGCACGCCCTGCACGGTATTCGGCCTGCCGGTCCCGGCTCCGCTGGTGTCGTCGCCCGCAACTGTCGCACACTTCTCGGCTGGATTCGAGAGTGCATCTGAAGTACGAGACAAGCGGATTGACAGAACGTGATTCTGGTGAAGCAAACCGGACGGCGGTTCCACGACGAGGCGGACGAGGGACACGACTTCCTTGCAGCGTACCTCTCGTATAGCGGGGACACCAACAAGAAGAACGGACACCGAAATCGACGTCGGTGTGGAGCCGAGGAGAGTCGTGGACGAGGACGAGGACGAGGAACGAAGTTCGCTGAGACGCCTGCGGCACGTCCACGGAGACGCGCGGGTAGAGGAATGCGCGGCGACCACCGGTGCCGCGTTGACAAAGCGACACGCCCCCTCAATACTGCTTGAGCGTGTGGATGACCCGACAGGTAGAACGGCCGTGCCGGCCCGACCATCTGTCCAGCCGGAGCGCACCATGAAGAGACGTGATTTCATCAAGACATCTGTCGGAGCGGGATTCGTCGCATCGGCTTTCCCGATGAGCGCCTTCGCGCCGGTCCGCCCGCGGCAACAGTCGCGCGGGGCGCTGTTCGACAAGATCTGGGATTCGCACGTCGTGGCGAACCTCGGCGGCGACACGGATCTGCTTCAGGCCGACCGGCACCATATGTCCGATGGGGGCCCCGGGACCGTGCACCGGTTGATCGAGCAGGGTCTCGCGATCGTGGACCCGGAGATCCACTGGGCCGTGATCGACCACTCACCCTCGACATCGCCGGACCGGTATACCGACCCCTCTCTCCACCGTGGAAACGCATGGCGGTCCTTCGTCGAGTACGCCGACGAGATGCGGGAGGTGGGGATCAAGTCGTTCGGTGTGGATGATCCGCGGCAGGGGATTCAGCACGTCGTCGGACCCGAAACCGGACTGAGCCAACCGGGCATGGTGCTCGTCGCTGGTGACAGCCACACGTGCCTGCACGGGGCGATGGGCTGCATTTCCTGGGGAGGCGAGCGCTCGGAGAACGTGCTCCTCACCGGGACGGTTATCAGGCGTCGCCCGCGCACGATGCGCGTGAACGTCGTGGGCACGATGGGTGAGGGGCTCAGGGCCAAGGACGTCATCATGTACACGATCGGACAGCTCGGTGCCGACTCGGGCAACGGGTACGCCGTGGAGTACGCCGGTCCCGTCATCAGGGCCTTGCCTCAGGAATCGCGGTTCTCGGTCACGGCCCTCGCCGTCGAGATGGCTTCACCCACGGGCATGGTCGCCCCCGACGACACCACGTACGAGTATCTCGCCGGCCGCGAGTTCGCTCCGACGGGCAGGTTCTGGGACATGGCGGTGGAGCACTGGCGGACACTGCCGACCGACGACGACGCCGTCTTCGATCGGGAGGAGACGATCGACATGTCGGGCGTCGAACCGCAGGTCACCTGGGGGGTCAGCCCGGAGCACGTGATCGGGATCGGCGACCGCGTACCCGATCCGGATGACGCACCCGCCGGCAAGCGGGACGCGTACCGCCGCGCCATCGAGTACACCGGGCTTCGACCCGGCGAGCCGATCATGGGCACCCCGATCGACGAAGTCTTCATCGGGTCGTGCGTGGAGAGCCGGATCAGTGACTTCCGCGTCGCGGCCGAAATCGTCCGCGGACACCGGGTCGCGCCGGGCGTGCTCGCGTGGGTCGTCTCCGGTTCGAAGCTGGTCAAGCGTCAGGCGGAAGCCGAGGGGCTCGATCGCATCTTCACGGAGGCGGGCTTCGAGTGGCGTGAACCGAGCTGCTCGAAGTGTTACGGCTCGAACGGCGACTTCGTGCCACCCGGGAAGCGTAGCCTGTCCAACTCCAACCGAAACTTCGTCGGCCGCCAGGGAACCGGTGCCCTTACACACCTGGCCAGCACGCCCATGGCGGCGGCCGCGGCCATCACGGGGCGGATTACCGACGTGCGCCGCCTGATAGCGGGAGAGCCGGCATGAGCCCGCAGCAGGTCGCGGGACGGGAGTCGCCCGTCTTCGTGGGGCACACCGGCATCGCGGCGCCGTTTCTGCGACACAACGTGGACACTGACGTCATCTCGCCGTTGAATCCGAACCCGATCAAAGAGGGCGCGACAAACGGTGAACGGGCCTTCGAGGGAATCCGGTATTTCCCCGACGGAAGGAGGGACCCGGACTTCTTCATCAATCAAGAGGCCTATCGCGGGGCGTCGATCATGCTCACGGGCCGGAACTTCGGGACCGGGAGCTCGCGCTCGAGCGGGGTCACCTGGCCCATGGCGATGGGCATTCGGGTGGTCATCGCGCCGAGCTTCGGACCGATCTTCTACACGAACGCATACCGCTTCGGCCTGCTGGCGGTGCCCCTCGAGATGGAGAAGATCGAGGCGCTCGCCGAGTGGATCGAGTCGCACCCCGGGGTGGCGTTGACGGTCGACCTGGAACGTCAGGTCATCGAGGCCCGGGGCCTCGAGCCGGTGCCCTTCGAGGTGGATGGCAGGGTGCGAAGGAAGCTGCTGGAAGGTCTCGATGACCTGGAGGAGATCTCCGAGCACACAGCCACCGCCAGATCCAAGCGACGCGACGATCGCAACCAGAGACCCTGGGTCTACCAGACCTCGGGCAACAACGACCGCTGAGGCGCGCTCGGGGCTTGCGCCGGTTGCTGTTGATCGTGAGCATCGGCTAGACGACGGGTTTGGCCGCGCCGTTACACTTGAGCTATGAACGCGACCGACGAAATAGCGTGCTGCATGCGGTGTCAAGCTGAGGGGCAGCTGGCGGTGCAGTCGGTTCGAGGAGCTCGAGGCGCAGGTGCCGGTGCGCTGACCGTCAATCTGGCAGCGCGAAGGTCACCAGCACGTTACTCCCGAGTGGGGCCTCGAGCTCGGGAGCGTAGTTGCTCATCCGGAAGATCGCGGCGCCCCCGACCGGCACGGTGACGTACTGGCGGCCGCCGGCCGTGTAGCTGACGGGATAGCCGGTGATCTGGCTGCCGAGAATCGTCTCCCAGAGCACCTCGCCGGTCTCGGCGTCGAAGGCCCGGAAGCGGCGGTTGAGATCGCCGTGGAAGACGAGGTTCCCGCCGGTGGCCAAGGCCGAGCCGGCGTTCGGCGCCCGCTGGCTGTACCGCCAGACCTCGCGGCCAGTCGAGATGTCGATGGCCCGCAGCTCGGTCAGGTCGCCGTCTTCCTCCAGCCCCGGCTCCGGGATCGTGAACCGGGGGCCGGTACCGGTGACCGACCGGTCGTTGGCCGTCTGGTTCAGACACGAGCGGTTGAACGGGATGTACAGCAGCCCGGTCTGCGGGCTGTAGGACCACGACCACCACCCCTTCACGTTGTGGCCGCAGATGATGTGCTGCTCGCCGATCTCCTTGGCCACGAGGTCCATGTTGATCTGGACCTGGCCGGTCTCCACGTCGATGTCGCGGATGACGAACCGCTCGGTGGAGGTGTAGGGCAGCGGCGCCGCCCAGAGGAACTCGCCAGTCTCCCGGTCGTTGACGAACAGCCCACCGGGCTCGCCGATCGTCACCACGACCTTGCGCTCCCGCGGAGCGCCGGTCACCGCCGGGTTGATCCACCTGACCGCGTCAGGGTCCGGGTCGACGACGGTGTCGATGAGCGTTCGCTCCTGCACGAAGTCCTGGTCCCAGTCGTCACACGGCAGGTACTGGTAGTACCAGTCCAGCGCGCCGGTGTCGACCGCCAGCGCCACCGTCGAGTTGGAGTAGAGCTCGCACGGCGTGCGGTCGCCCACGTCCCACGTCCCGTGCCGCACGATCCGCGTGTAGGGCGCCGGCACTGCAATGCCCCAGTAGACCAGACCCAGCTCCGGATCGTAGCTGCCCGGCAATCCCCACGCCGATACGTGCACGCGCCGCGCGGTCGGCAGGTTGCCCCAGGTCTGTCCACCTGGATCGTCGGCGCCCGCCGCGGTGTAGAAGCGCCACGCCTCCCGCCCGGTGGCGGCATCGTGTGCGGCGATGAAGCATCGCGCGGTGTCCTCCAGACGGGGACTGCACGCCCGGCCGCTCATGACCCGCCCGTCGATGACCATCGCCCCCGACGAATGCGTGATGCCGGTCCGGTAGTCGGCCATCTCGCTCTCCCAGGCCAGCTCCCCGGTGCGGGCGTCGACCGCGATCAAGTGGGCGTCGGCGGTCAGGTGAAAGATGTGGTGTCCGTAAATCGCCAGATTCCGGGTGCGGTTGCCGAGCTGCGAGTACTCCCGCAGATCGGCTGGCAGCTCCCACCGGTAGTCCCAGATGAGGTCGCCGGTGGTGGCGTCGAGCGCCTGCAGGTGGTCGCTCCCCGGATTGGCGATGTACATGACGCCGTCGTAGACCAGCGGCCGGCCCTGCTGCGGGCCCTCGTCCATTGCCCGCATCCAGGCCAGCCGCAGCTCGCCCACGTTATCCCGGTTGATCTCGTCGAGCGGGCTGAAGGCCTGGAAATCGTAGGTCCGGTGCGCCATCAGCCAGTCGCCGGGGTCGGGATTCCGCAGCATCGCGTCGGTCACCGGGACGTAGTCGTCTACCCGGTCTTGCTGTGCCTCGACCGGCTGGAGCCAGAGAACGACCACCACTCCGAGCATCGCCGCACACCATGCCTCTCGTGTCCGTTCACTCATTCTGCCTGCTCCTTTGCCCGCGGTCCGGCGAGGCCGGGAATTAAACCCTCACGGGCCGGGGGACGGCCGCTCCCAGTCTGACTCACTGCTCACTCAATCGATACTCAATCGACACGGACGCGCTGACCGCGACTTCACCGGGGGAAACGGTTGTCTGGGGGGCGGACTGTACCGCCATGACACGGGACATCTCCATCATCGGCTCCCGGACAAACCCAGGCTCCTCGGTGACGGAGATGATCCCAGCCAGCTCCACGCCAAGGGCAGCGGCCATCGCATCGGCCTTTCCGCGCGCTTCATCGACGGCCCGGCGAAGCGCCTGCTGCCTGACGGCCTGGTCGTCCTGCAACCCGAACGACACGCCTTCGAGCTGATTGGCGCCAGCGGCCAAGGCCGCATCAATCACCGCTGCTACGAGATTCAGGTCGTCAACACGCACGGAGACGGTGTTCGATGCTCGGTATCCGACGATGCGAGGCTCCTGCGTGTCACCCGGTCGACGAGACGAATAGAGTGGCGACAGAACCAGGCGAACGGTCTGGACGTTCTGCTCGTCGATGCCAACACGTCGCACGGCATCCAGGATGGCGTCAGATGCACTGTTGACTGCTTGCTGTGCCTCCTGCGCAGTCTGCGCTTCGTTCGCAACCCCGAGCCGCACGACCGCGAGGTCTGGGACGACCCGGACCTCCGCTGCGCCCTGCACACGCAGCACCGGAGCCTCGGTTGCCGTCTGTGCCATCAGCGGAACAGATGCGGCGGCGAGAGCCAGCATCGGCACAAGCGATCTCAGTGGCTGGTAATTCATGCCTGAAGCCTCCCCGCCATTATAGGGTCGGCAGCCAATGCCGACCCGATCGAAGGGAGGGATGGTGGGGTTCTTTACGGAGCCGCTCGTAGCGGCGGTCGGCCAGCCCTTGGATTCGCGGGGGAAGCTCGCGATAGCAGCGCCAGAAACGCGGGGTCCCAGATGGCATGTCCCTGGCCTCTGGATTCCCCTGCCTCCCGCAGGCAGATATAATCCAACGACTCAAGGAGCGTGACAATGACGAGACAGCAACTGTCGGCGCTGGCGGTGGTGTTGGGTGTGCTCTTGTTGGCTGGGCCAGCGGTGGCCGGACAAGCGTCGATGCTGAATTCGTCCGATGCGGGCGACTTCATGGGAACGTGGGCCATCAGCTTCGAGTCGCCCCGCGGCGGCACCTTCGAGCAGACTTTGACGGTCCGGGACGAGGGAGGCAAGGTGGCGGCGAGGCTCGAGGGCGGTCGCGGCGGCGGCAACGACATCACGGACATCGCCAAGGATGGGGACGACCTCGTGCTCACCTTTGAACGGGCCGGCCGGGGTGGCAACCCCAGCGAGAGCGTCATGACCCTGACGCTCGACGGTGCGATGATCAACGCCGCCATGTCGGTCAGGGGCGGCCAGTTCAGCCTGAACGGGACAGGGAAGAAGCAGTAGCGGGTGCCTGTCCCATCGCCCGATCCCGACGCTGGCAGGGACGGTGTGGGGACAACTCCTGCGTCGCTCCGGCGTCTCCTCGAGGCCGTTGTCACGGTGCGAGATCGAGCGTCGCTTCAGCGACCGTTATCGACCGCCTGCGCATCGGCAAGTCGAGCGCCGCGAAGCACGGTTTCCAGCGCATAGTTGCCCTCGTGGCAGGCGTACTCGAAGATCTCGTCTTGGCTCGGGTTCCAGGGGTACTCGCCCGTCCAAGCGCGCTCCCAGGTCGACGGGTCCTCGACCGTGAATCGGTAGAGGATAGTCCCGTCTTCGACGAGGGTGAAGCGCTCGGTGACCTTCAGATTCTCGCCCGAGCCGCGGAAGCGAGTCTTGTCGGTGAAGTTGGTTGTCTCGACCACCAGCGTGTCGCCCTCCCAGTGACCAACCGAGCTGCCCATCCACTGCTTGACATGCGGCGGCAGGTGGTCGCCACCAATGGGAATCATGCGAGTGTCGTGGACCATCTCGTTGTAGATCATCACCCAGTCTCGCGTCTGCACGATGAACTTGAGGTTGTTGTAGAAATAGTTGGGCAGCGTCGGTGGCCCTGATGTGGAGCCGAAGCCGAGGATGCACCGCTCCGCGAGCGGCCGGCGGTCGGCCGCGTCGTACTGACTGCTCGGACCTCCTACGTCGCTCTCGCCGGCATCGGGCCTTGCCCCGCTCGCCAGCAGTGCCGCCATACGCCGTTGCGCTTCCGGTTTCATCGGCGGCACTCGGCCATTGACAGGGTCTACGACGAGAGAGGTCCGTGACCGCCCGTCTATGGTCACGGGACGCTCGCCTGGACTGAGCCAGAAGAGGTTGTAGCCGCCCACGGTTCCCCCGCCCAATCGGAACAGGCCCTCGAGGTATGAGTTGGTCGGCGACCTATCCCCGCCAACGGGGGGCAGGGACCGATCGGGATCGAGGGGCTCGAGATCGCGCTCGTTTCGCTGCTCCTCGTATCGCACCATCGCGGCCGCCTCCTCGTCTGTGAGGAACAGGCGGTCGCCGTATTCGGCGGGCCGGTCGACCGGCGTCATCGTCGCCACGTCATAGACGCCCGTCAGATCGGGGCGCCCATCCGGGGTCCTCGGGATAGCCGACGACGCCTCCTGCGTCTGGGCCATCACCGTCCCAGAGTCGAGCCAGACGCTCGGAACCGCGAACACGAGAAGAGCGACGAGAGCCAAGAACCGATTCGGCATATGCGAATCCTCCGCTGCTAGTTTAAGCGGTTTCAGCTGAGCGTACGGCTGGGTTCGCAAAATGGTCGCAACACTCCGCGAGCATCCGCACCTGAGGCTCTAGAGCTCTTGTGGAGCGGTCTTCAAGTTCTCGCCGCGTCCGCTCACGGATCGCCGCTTTCCTTTCGCAGTGGGAGAGGTGTATCAGGCCCGCGACACGAAGCTCGATCGGGACGCGGCGCTCGAAGTGCTGCTGGAGGCGTTCACGTCCGACCCTGACTCCCAAGGCACGAACGGAGCAGCAGAGACCGCGACCACTCGCGCCAGTGCCACAGAGCTCGCCGCCGTTCTCGACTCGCGCATTCCGGCGCTGCTCGAAGACACCGGCGTCTCCGGGCTTGCCGTAGCGATTGTCGAGGGAGACGACCTGGAGTACCTGAAGGAGCAGAAGAAGGACGTCACGCGAATCGCTGCCTAAGGAACGCCAGCGACCTCTCAACCATGAACGCGATCTGCACAACGTGACGTACACAACCACGGAACCATCCCCGGGGCGCTCCCGTCTCACCCAGTGAGATCGAGGACCAAGCACCTCGTGTGGCCTCAACCCAAGGAGTGTCCTAGCATGAACATGTGGAAACACATCTTTCTTACCGCACTGATGGGCGCGGTCGTCGCGTCGCCGGTCGCCGCACAGAGCGAGCAGACCTGGAGCTTCTCCGGCATTGACCGGATCGACCTCGAGGGCACGTCAGGTGACCTGGAGATTCGTCTCGCTGACGGCAATGAGCTCGAGCTCCGTCTCGAGCAGAACGTGAATCCCGACGGGGCCTTTCGCGGCGAGGTCGAACAGCGCGGCTCGACGCTACGCATCCGCGAGGAGTGGGGACGCGGCAGGAATCGAGGCAGCGTCCGCTGGATGCTCGCTGTGCCGGCTTCGGCTCGTCCGACGATTGCGATGGACACGGCGTCCGGCGACGTGGAGGCCGAGTCACTGAATGCTCGCTTTGAGATCGACACCGCAAGCGGCGGCTTTGTGCTCCGAGGCGGAGGCGTCCTGACCGGATCCGGCATCTCGACCGCGAGCGGCGATATCGAGCTGTCGAACGTCACGGTGGGCGACGACGTCGACATGCGGACCGCCAGCGGCGACATCGATTTCGATGGCGTGACCGGCGGCCGGGGCTTCGAGTTCAAGACCTCCTCGGGCGATGTCACGGTGCGCAACAGCACAGGTATCGTGGAGGCCCGTTCGGCCAGTGGCAACGTCGACATCTACGCCAGCGAGTTCAGCGGCGCCAGCAGCTTCTCGGCGGCCTCCGGTAACGTCACGGTGGAGCTCGCTGCCATCCCGGCGCAGGAGCTGGAGCTGTCCTCGTCGTCGGGGAACGTCGAGCTGACAGCTGGCTTCGGATCAGACTTCACGCTGGTCATGAGCAAGCGTCAGGACCGGGGACGCATCCGAAGCCCCTTCGCCTTCACCTCCGAGGAGACCTACGAGCGAAACGGACAGACCTACGATCGCAAGACCGTCATCCGCGGCTCGGGCGGTCCCGAGATCCACCTGAGTACGGCCTCGGGCAACGTCGAGGTGCGCGAGGGACGCTAGCTATCTCCTCCTAACGGCACGAGTCGCAGACAGGTTGTCTACGTCAGAAAAGTGACTCAAGATGCCGATTCGAGTAGCTGTACCGCGGGGTGTGGTGGAGGAGCGGGCCTGGATGTCGCCTTTACTGCTGGAAGGCAACATCGTTCCCTGAAAACAAAGTGCCGAGGGCGGGGATCGAACGCGCACGGAGCTAAGTGGCCCCGATCGTCATGACGGTGGCATTCGGCCGCCGATGCATCCCGCTCCGCGGCGTTGCTCCTCCGTCGCATACTGCCGGTATGCTCCATCGTCGCGCCTTGCGGAGCGGGCGCCTCGACATCCTCGATGCCACACCGCCATGCCGCTCGGCTTCACGGGTCGAATATCGATCCGAACGATTCGCCGCCTCTTACGGCTTCTGCCGGCGGCTCCGTGACCCCACCCTCTCCTTCCTCGGACGAGGATGAATCCCGAATCTCTGGTCATCCCGCGCGATGGCTTCCGCAACTCGTTCCATCGTCAGCTCGAAGTCCTTATGACGCGAGTCGATGTAGAGCCACTTCTTCAGGATGTCGTGGGGCGCCAGTTGCGGGAACTCTTCGATGAGCGCGGGTTGATGAGCATGTTCCGTGCAGATCAGAACGCCATGCCATTTCCAGCGGCCGGTCTTGGTTGGTTCGACCAGGAGCATCATCTGGCGGCCGAACAAGTAGACGGCCAGCCCACCGAACATCCTCTTGGTGAAGAAGCTGGGGTGGTCCTCGAAGACCTGAAAGGTCCATTCGTTGTCGAACGTTCTCATCTCGCTCGTCTCCACGGAGATTCGAGAGCCAGTGGAGCACGTTGAGGGGCGGCCACTCCCATTGAGTGGCTGAAAGTGGAGATCGAACCCACACGCAGCTTGCGCTCCTCAGGATTTGAATTCTCGCACGTCGATCATCACGACTGACGCTGCCTTTAGTTCTTCACACTCAATCAGACATCACTTCCTCGAAACTACCAGGTTGAGCGTCGGCGCATTCCTCGGTTCGCCAACGTGGCCTGATCGCCCCGCTCCTGGCGGACCTCGCCCCGGCGTCCCTGCCCCTGTGACCTGCCCCCTGTGACCGTTCCACTTGTTAAGAGAGCGCGAAGCTCATGTGTAACCTGTCGACGGTTGCTGGCGTGGCCGCCTCCGGCGCCGGGGGACGATAGCCCAGCGCGCTGTGTGGTCGGACCATGTTGTACTGCCGCCGCCACTGCTCGATCAAGATCGTGGCTTCCGTCAGCGTGTAGAAGATCTCCCGGTCGAGCAGTTCATCCCGCAGTTTGCCGTTGAACGATTCCACATAGCCGTTCTCCCAGGGACTGCCCGGCTCGATGAACAACGTCTGCACGTGCAGGCTCACGAGCCACTGACGAACCAACTCCGCCGTGAACTCCGGCCCGTTGTCGGAGCGAATGTGGGCGGGGCCCCCGCGCCTGACGAACAAGTCCGCGAGCGTCTCGAGCACGTCGATGGCCCGCAGCCGCCGGGCGACGACGAGCGCGAGACATTCCCGCGAGTACTCATCGACGACCGCCAGGATCTTCAGTGGTCGTCCATCGTGGGTCCGATCGGCCACGAAATCGTACGCCCAGACGTGGTGGCGGTACTCAGGCCGGCGACGGATGCAGGAACCGTCGGTGAGCCACAGCCGCCCCCGCTTCGGCTGTTTCCGGGGCACTTTCAGCCCCTCCCGTCGCCAGAGCCGCTCCACGCGTTTGTGGTTCACTCGCCAGCCTTCGCCTCTCAAGAGCGCCGTGACGCGTCGATAGCCATACCGCCCATATTGCGTCGCAAGCTCGATCAGCCGCGCGACCAAGCGCGACTCGTCATCGCCCACGGGCGCTCGGTGCCGGTGGGTGGACCGCGGCTGTCCCAGGACTCGACAGGCCCGCCGCTCCGAAACACCCAGCCGGGACCGAACATGGTCTACCGCCTGGCGTCGCCGGGGCGGGCTCAGAACTTTCCCGAGGCCACCTCCTTCAAGATGGCATTATCGAGCGCCTGATCCGCCACGATACGTTTGAGCCGGTCGTTCTCTTGCTCGAGCGTCTTCAGGCGTTTCGCTTGGTCGAGGCGGAGACCGCCGTACTCTTTACGCCACCGGTAATAGGTCTGCTCGCTGACGCCGAGTTTCTTGCAGACCTGCGGGGGACGCAGCCCGCGGCTCAATTCCACCTCGGCTTGCCGCAGCTTCGTGATGATCTGCTCGGTGCTGTATCGCTTCCGTGGCATCCTGCCTCCTGGTCGTCATACCCGAATTCTACCCCTCGGGCTGGAACGATCTCAGGGGGTCAGNTCAGTTGCCCGTGCCTGAGGTGACGAGCTTCTGCACGCGCCAGTTGATGAGCTCGGCCACCCAGATCTCGTCCTCGGACGGACACGCGATGCCATGAATCCAGCCGAACTCGCCGAGGTTGCGTCCGGGCTGCCCGTACACCCCCAACACCTTGCCGTCCAGCGACACCTTGTACACACGGCTTGGATAAATATCGCCGACGAAGAGCACCGGATTGGGTCCCGGCGTCATGCAGAGGGCGTCGGGAGCCCCCGGAGCCAGGGAGCCCCTTGTCCCGTCTGGATTCTCACGCCCGTAGACGACCTTGCCCCGCGTCGTGTCCACAGGCACGTCGATAGTGAATTCGCGTAGAAAGGTGCCGTCGGGATCAAACACCTGGATCCGGCGGTTGCCGCGATCGGCCACGTAGATCTCATCCTGGGGAGACACCGCGATGCCGTGCGGCGTATCGAACTGACCGGGTCCACTGCCGAGCGACCCCCAGCTGGCGACCCATTCGCCTCGCGCGTTGGCCTTGCCAACCCTCGAGTTGATGTAACCGTCGCTGAAGTACGAGTTCCCGTTCGAGTCCCACGCGACGTCGGTGGGCTGATTGAAGCTGTTGTCCTGATGCACCGGCACCGGCCAGCGCGGGTTGTTGTTCTCGGGAATGTCCACGGGCACGCCGGCGCGGTCGAGCAGTCTAGCCATCACGGTCTGGTAGTCGGGTGGCACGATGAGATGCGAGGCCTCACCCTTGCGGCCAAAGACCCAATCCACGTGACCCTCGGGGGTGAACCTGAGAATCATGTTCGATCCCTTGTCGACGACCCAGATGTTGTCTTGGGGATCGACGCGCACGGCATGGGCGTAGGACCAGGCATTCAGGTTCTTGCCAATCTCGCGGACGAAATTTCCGTTGGCGTCGAACTCGAGGAGCTGTGAGGCGGTGGCCATGTAGGACGGTCCGACCGAGTTGCCGCGCGAGAACACGAAGACGTGCCCGTGCGAATTGACCGCCACACCGGCAATCTCGCCGAAATGGATGTCGTTGGGCAACTTCAGCGGATTGGCCACCGACTCGAACGGAAGTTCCGGAACGCTCTGTGCAAACGCCGGAGTCATCATCAGGCCAAGCACGACAGCCGCAAGAAGCACACGTTTCACCTCACACCTCCCTGGGAATTCATCTATGACGCCCCCGCGACAGGCAACGGGCAAAATCGCACCTGTCGTCCCGGTGGCCGGCAACAGAAAACACGGACGCCTCAACTGGGGTCGACCAGATGGAGCGGATGAGAGTCTGCCGATCATACTTGTTTAGGACCAGAGCTGGGAGAGATGTGGCGCAAGCCTTTCAGCCTGCGCTGCAAGGCTGAAAAGCCTTGTCCCACGAAGACAACTGCACCCGGACGGTAGTCAGCGGGAAGGTTGTGCATCTCCGCCAAGTGGACCGAGAGATTCGCGTAGAATTAGGCTTGCGCAGAAACAATCAAACTTTGCCCAAGAGCAACCCTATCCGCGAGGAGGCCCCAATGTGCGATGACCGAACCGTTGCCGACAACATCGAATACTTGCGTGGGAACACGCTGACACGGCGGCAGTTTGGGGCCGTGTCTGCCGGGGCGGGGCTGGCGATGCTGCTGCCACGGGTCGCAAACGCCCAGGCCGTGACGGAATCCGAGATCGACGTCACGACGCCCGATGGGGTGTCGGACAGCTACTTCGTGCATCCGTCGAGCGGCGCCCATCCGGGTGTCCTGATCTGGCCCGATGCCTTTGGTCTGCGCGACGCCAAGCGACAGATGGCGAAGCGGCTCGCAGAGTCGGGCTACTCGGTCCTGGTGGTCAACCAGTACTACCGGTCGAAGCGTGCGCCGATCGTCAACAGCACGGACTTTGGCGCGGAGCGCGAGACGCTCATGCCGCTGATGGGAACGTTGAACGCGGACACCCAGACCCGGGACGCGCGGGCGTTCATCAGCTTCCTCGACAGCCAGGCGTCCGTGGACCGCAACCGGCAGATGGGGACGATGGGCTACTGCATGGGCGGGCCGTTCACGATGCGCACCGCCGCGGCGGTTCCCGACCGTGTCGGCGCGGCCGCGTCGTTCCACGGGGGCGGGCTGGTGACCGACGCCGACGACAGCCCGCACCTGCTCGTACCGCAGATGAAGGCGCAGTATCTGTTCGCGATCGCCGCGAACGACGACGAGAACCAGCCTGAAGCCAAACAGGTGCTCCGCGAGGCGTTCGCCGACGCCGGACTGCAGGCGGAGATCCAGGTCTACGTCGGCGCGATGCACGGGTGGTGCCCGCCCGACTCGGGCGTGTACCACGAGGCGCAGGCGGAACGAGCCTGGAGCCGTCTGCTGGTNCTCTTCGAGAACGCGCTGTCGTAAGAAAGAAAGAGGGGCGGGATCGAGGAGTGCTCGATCCCGCTCCTGCATACCCAGTGCGTCAGCGAGGATCCCGGTAGCTGCTGACCGGCGGGAGCTCCGCGCCGGTGAGATCGTCCGGCAACGGGTCGCCGGCCACGGTCGGCATCCTCAACGTGCCGATCCCTTCGATGCTCGCCTCGATCACCTCGCCCGCCTGCAAGTAGCCCGACCGGGTGCCCTCAGCGAACGCGCCGGACGAAGTCCCACCCGAGGTGCCGCTGTTGAGCACGTCACCGGGATACAGGGTGATGATGGACGAAGCGTACTCCATCAGCTCCCAGATGGAGTGAATCATGTCGCCCGCCCTCGCCTCCTGCACCGTCACGCCGTCAATGGTCAGCTGCTGATGAAGCCGTGACATGGGATCGCCGTAGAACTCCTTCGGTACGATCCAGGGCCCCTGGGGCGCGAACGAATCGTGCCCCTTGCCGACGAACCAATCGGAGCGTGGCTCGGGCCGACCTCCGCGGTCGGAGATATCGATCGTCACCATGTAGCCGAACACGTAGTCCTGGGCCTCGGTGGCCGAGACGTAGCTGGCCGGACGGCCGATGACCGTGCCGAACTCCACCTCCCAGTCGATGCGGTCCCGGCCGGGGGGAATGACGACCGACTCGCCGTTGCCGATCACGGCGCCGCGTGACGGCTTCAGGAACAGATACGGGATGCCCCGGTTCTCGCGGTGCTCCCGNTCACTTTCAGCCTGTTCCTCCGGGGTGCAGCCTTCGCACACGTGGCTGTAGAAATTCCCGGCCGCGTTCAGGATCTTGCCGGGATAGAGGATGGGGGCCAGCGTGCGGACGTCGGCCACGTCGTGGATGTAGACAGGCCTCCCCTGCCCGCTGAGCCGGTTGTTCGTCACGGCGGCGGTGACGATCTCGTAGATCCGATGCTTGAGTCCGTACTCATACTGTCCAATGAGCTCCAGCATGTCGGCGGGCATCGAGACCCGTGCGTAAGTCGGGTCGACCTGCAAGGCCTCGTTCCCGCGATCCAGCTCGATCACGTACCTGTCCTGCAGCACGATGCCGACCCGCGAGCCGACGTCGATCTGAAAGGTCCCGAGCTTGAAGGGCTCCGNNNNCNCCGCGTTNTCTTGAGCCANNNCCGGNCTCGCNCCCAGCAACGNCACACACCCNNCGACGGNCGCGATNANTCTCATGACNTNTCCTCCTTCGTAACCTGAGGTCGNTTGGCNCGNCAGCCCGCGCNGTGCGACCGCTGAGCGAGAGCGACCCGCAACAGCGCTGAATGCCGGCTTCTGCGCGTTCCTCCTCACTGCCCGGCGCCGACGAGCTCGACGAACTGCGACATCGGNACAGGACTCCCGTGTATCCCCACGATNGTCTCCACATCGAGATTCAGCCGACNCAGGTTNCGCTGAAGCGCGCGGGTGCTGGNGTTGGGGGGTTGCGCCAGGGAGTTGAGAAGGTCGGCCTGNACCANGATCTTTTCGCTTGGGAGATACGCCATCAGCATGCCTGCCGCATGGGCGAGNCCCTGNACGTTGTAGAGCTCCACCCTCCTCGTGCCNTCGGCCAGGACGTATTTCTCGTTCACGGTCTCGAAGATGTAGCCNTCCGACCACTCCTCCGGCGGNTGCAGNGAAAACCGGTCGGGNTCCAGGATCCANGGNCCNGCCCGTAGNACTTCCTGGTAGTANGGCTTGTTGCTCTCGTGGGTGATGACGGTCGCGCCCTCGTGGACGTAGGTGCGGAGCCCACCCAGATGATCCCAGTGATGATGAGTCGTCACGATGAACCGGATCGGCTTGTCCGGCATCAGTCGATACACTTCGTCGATCACCGCNAGNGACCGTTCTTCATNGAGCGGCGCCTCGATGACCGCCACATGGTCGGCGAACTCGATGACCACGCTGTGGTGGGAGCCACCCCCGACCAGCCACACCCCGTCGCCCACGCTCTGTGACTCCACGCGGACTGGTTCAATGCGTGCGCCCTCCACGTCGCTGGGTACCGTCAGCGCCGCGTTTGCCACGTTCGCCTGAAGGTCCGAGACNGTTTCNAGACCNAACGCATGGTCGCCNCCGCTGACGTTCGGCNNGTNCGCGCCNTCGTCATAGTCCNGATGCTGATGNAACCGGGGAATCTGCACCCCGCCGACCTCCCGGTATTGGGTGTAGACATTTTCGTAGTACATGTCGCCGACGACCGGATTGGGCACCCACGTCTGCACGCGCTCGAGCAGACCCTCGGGGTTGATCGTGCCGTTGACCNGGTATTTCCCGAACGCAAGGAACGAGATCACGGTCGATCGGCCGCCATATTCGTTCCGCGTGACCATGGTCGGGTCGGCCCCGGGCGTCATGGCGCCCTTGATGAACCCCCAGGGCGTCAGGAGAATCTCCAGCCGCCGCAGCTCGGCGGCGACCGGCTGCGCAACCGGTTGTCCCTGCGCGTCCAGGGTCCAGGCGTAGTCGCCGCTGACGAGATTGGTGACCTCCCTGGTACTGCCGCTCCGAAGGTAGTCCTCCTTCGACGACATCGTGACGAAGTCGATCGTCCTCGTGTAGCTCGTCAGCTCCACCCGTGGCCAATCGCGATCAGGTGAAACGTTCTGTCCGACCCGGCCTTGCCAGCCGGTGCCGGAGTACTGAATCGACGTCAAGTTCTCCATACCCATCGTGATCGCGGTGGTCTGCAAGACGCTCTGTACGCTCTGCGCCGTCGCAGACCCTGTCAACATCGTCATCAGCGCCGACAGGCTCAGTGAGAGCCACACTCGTGTAGCCATGGTTCGCCCTCCAGCTTGGCGCGATTATGTCTCAGCGGAGACGCAAGTCAACAGTTGCAATTGCTGTATGCTCGAGCCGTGGCTCTGCGAGCACCGCGCTCCTCGATGGTCGGCTGGGCGGTGCTCGTCGTCGTTTCCATTCTGCTCGCGGGGGCGGTCCGAGCCATGCAACGCCCGGTGCCTGATGTGGCCGACCCGACCGCTCGGGTGACGCTGTCAATCGTGGGCACCACCGACGTGCACGGCCGGGTGTTCCCAAGCGATGGGCGCGGAGGTGTGGCCCAGCTTGGCGGGTATCTGCGCAACCTGCGCGCGGCGCGGGCGCTGGACGGTGGCGCGGTACTGCTCCTGGACGCGGGTGACACCTTCCAGGGGGGGATCGAATCGAATCTGTCGGAAGGCGCGCTCGTCGTGGACGCCTACAACGCGTTGGGCTACGACGCCCTGGCCATCGGCAACCATGAATTCGAATATGGGGCGCTCGATACCCTGTTCGGGGACGGCGCGCCGGTCGACATGCGCGGCGCGCTCAAGGCGGCGGCTGCCCGCGCGCGGTTTCCGTTTCTCGCAGCGAACCTGATCGACGAGGCCACCGGACGCCCGGTGGCATGGCCGAATGTCCGGCCGTCCACGCTCGTCGACACGGCGAGCCTGCGGGTGGGCATCGTGGGCGTGATGACCCACGACGGGCTCAGCATGACGCTCGCCGCCAACGTCCAGGGGCTTGCCACGGCACCGCTCGCACCCACCGTCGAGGCAGAGGCGAGGCAACTGCGCCAGCGCGGCGCCGATGTGGTGGTGGTCCTGGCGCACGCCGGTGGGTGGTGCGAGCGGTTCGACGACCCTGTCGACCTGTCGTCGTGCGACGACGGGGCGGAGATCTTCCGGCTGGCCAGGCAGCTACCGCTCGGTCTCGTGGATGCGATCGTCGCGGGACACAGCCACGCGGCGGTGGCGCACGAGGTAGCGGGCATCCCGATCGTCCAGGCCTACTCGAGGGGGGCGGCGTTCGCTCGCCTGGATCTGACAGTCGAGCGCGGCGATGGGGTCGTGTCGGCGCGGGTCTTCCCGCCGCAGGCGCTGTGTGCCGCCGTCCGCCCGGACGGGTCCTGCGCGGCCGCTGGCGCCCCACCGCCACACTACGAAGCCGCGCCGGTCGAGCCCGACGCGTCCGTGATGGCGGCGATGCGGCCAGAGCTCGAGCGTGTGAACCGCTGGCGCGAGGCATCGCTCGGCATTGTCCTCGAGACCCCCCTGGCACGGAACCGAGAGGGCCTCGAATCGCCGCTCGGCAACCTCTTCGCAGATGCGCTCCTCGCCGCCGTGCCTGACGCGGACGTCGCAATTGGCATGGGTGCGCGACGCGGTGGCCTGCGCGCCGATTTGCCAGCCGGCGCCCTGACGCGTGGGTCGCTCTACGACGTGTTCCCGTTCGACAATCGCGTCGTCAGGCTGGTGTTGACCGGGGTGCAGCTGCAGCAAGTCCTCGCCGGCGAAGTGGCCCGCAGGAGGCGCGGGATTCCCAGCGTGTCGGGTGTCCGTGTTCGCGTGACCTGCGAGGCGGATAGACCGGAGCTCGAGATCGTGAGGTCGTCTGGAGCGAGGATCGACGCCGCCGAAACGCTCATCGTGGCAACCACAGACTTCTTCGCCACGCGGGCGCGCTTCGGCTCCCGCGCAACGCCGATGGAGACGACGCTGGCATCCGCACCCCTGGTCCGAGATGCTGCCGCCGGCTAGCTCACGGCACGTGGCGGCCAGCTACACGCCGCTGACCTCGCGGACCCGCCACGCTGGGGCGGCGCGTGCCTCGTGGCCGACTGAACCGCCATCCTCATCGTCGAGCACACCAGGGATACGTGCTGTCGGTCGCGAACAAGGAGAAACACACCATGAAGCGAAGCATCGTACTCGGCATCGTCTGCGCGCTCTCGCTCGCCGTCGTGGTCGCTCAAGACACGGCGAAGGTTATCGACGTGGAACAGCTCCAGGACAACCTATTTGTGCTGCGAGGAGAAGGGGG